>CAZDIU010000162.1:0-11644 GCA_964505535.1 uncultured Desulfobacterales bacterium
TTCGTTTTTCACAGTAACGCCCTTTCCCGGCACGCCCCTGTTTGAATATGTGAAAAATGATCCGGAAGCCGGTATTCTCCGGGACAGTGCCATACAGTGGCTTGATTTCCTGAAACAGCAGGAAAAAGATATCCGGCCATACCGCGTGCACCTGGAAGCCGGTGTGCGCTATGATGACAATGTGAGCGTGGAACCGGATGACACCGATCTGTTCACAGATCAGTCTGACTGGGCCTTTGTGACAGAACTTTCAGGGAAGTATGACATAGTTTCCGGCAGAAACCATAAAATCGGCATTGGATTCACCCAGTACAACACCTGGCATTCGGATCTGGATGAATATGATCTTTCCGGCACCACAGGGCATCTGTACACGGCATATTCCCTCAATCCCTTCACCTTCCGTTTCAGCTACTGGCCAAGTTACTATTTCGCGGGTTCGGACAGTTATCTGCGTCAGCACTGTCTGGAGCCTGAGGCCATATGGCATATGAGCAGACAACTGGCAGCACGGCTTTCCTACCGCTACAAAGACAATACCTGGTTTGAGTATGCAGACAGAAACGGACACGCCAATGAAATCTTCGGGGATCTCATCTGGTCTTTTTTTAACGGAAAGGGAAATTTTTTCGCGGGAATCGGATATGAGGATTATTCCGCTTCCGCAGAGGATCAGTATTATGCCCGCTGGCGGAGCAGGGCAGGAGGCAGACTGACACTGCCCGGGGATCTCAGACTGGAATTCAGCGGGGAATATCAGGCCAAAAACTATGACAGTCCGGACAGTTTTTATGAGATCGAAAGAGAGGATGACAGATATATCCTTTCCCTGTCCCTTTCCCGGAAACTCTGGCATGACTGGCTTGGCATCATGGGAGAATACAGGTATACGAAAAACGATTCCAATATTTCTGTCTATGAATACACCAGAAATGCAAGCACCCTTTCACTGACGTTAAGTTATTAGGAGGGAACGCCATGAGAAAAATATCATACCTGACGGTGATGGTCTGTATGCTTTCTGCTTTCTGTGCCCCGGCTTATGCCTTTCCTCTGCCCGATGGCACAGAACTGGAAGAGGAGTTCCGGCCCGGGCTGGGAGAGTCACTGGGAGAGGTGATGCTGAAACAGGGAAATGTTTTTGTCATTCACCAGGATCGGCCCGACACCGCGTTCAGACTCATGAAAGGGATTCCTCTTTTCAAAGGGGATACCGTCATTACCGCGGAAGACGGAAAAGTCAGCATGAAATTCACAGATGAAAGCCTTGTCACCCTTACAACGCGTTCAAGTGTGGTGATCAGCGAGCATATTTTTGATGAAAAAGACACAAAAGAACGCGCCTCGTTTATTTCCATGAATATGGGGAAAGCCCGTTTTTTTGTCAGAAAACTTCTGGGTTTTGACCGCTCTGATTTCAGAGTGAAGACCAAAACCGCGATTGTGGGCGTGCGGGGATCTGATTTTGTTGTGGAGGCGAGGGAAAAGGCCACACGGGTTACAGCTTTTGAAAACACCCGGCTGGAACTGATCAGTCTGATCGCACCCTGTGAAAAGCGGGAGGATATGAAACATCCGGAAGAATGCGAAGTGGAACCGACTGTGCTGACGGATTTCCGGCAGGCAGTCATCACCGCGGATGGACAGATTCTCCTGGTTCCCGGTATGCTTCCGCAGGAACAGATCGATATGCTCAAGCAGGAATTCATCATCCGTCCGGACGGCGCGGAATTCAGAAAGGGCAGGGAGGAAGAGAGTTTCGGCAAAGGGGTTCTTGTATCCAATGACAAACTGGTGCCGCCGGAAGTGGTCACGGATGTCACATCCTCAAGGGCAGAAAAACCGGAAGTCATCCGCAGAATCACCGGTGATGAGGATATGGCATGGAATGCAGGCGATGAGCTGAGAGAGGATGTTCTCCATGACATGCCTGACCGTGAAGTCACACAGCCGGATGAAATCCGGGAAGAAATCAAAGAACTGCCGGATTTTCCCGTATCCCCGGATTTGAAATGAACCTGAAACCCGAAAGATTTCAAGCAGATGATTCTGGAAAGAGAAAGAAGGGAAATTGTCCGGTTTGGAAAGAAAATGCTGTCAGCCGGTCTGACAACCGGAACCGGAGGCAATCTGAGCATTCTGAACCGCGCGCAGAACCTGCTGGCTGTCAGCCCCAGCGGTATGGAATATACGGAAATGAAACCCGAAGATGCGGTGGTGACGGATATGGCAGGCCAAATAAAGGATGGAAGCCGCAAACCCTCCAGTGAACTGGGTTTCCATCTGGCCCTGTACCGGAAACGGGCGGATATCTCCGCTGTTGTGCATACCCATTCCGTATATGCCACCACCATTGCCTGCCTGAACAGGGAACTCCCGGCCGTGCATTATCTGATTGGGTTTTCCGGGAAAAAAGTTCCCCTTGCGCCCTATGCCACCTTTGGCACGGAAGAACTGGCCCGGAACATATCAGAAACTGTCGGCAATTACAATGCCGTGCTCATGGCAAATCACGGACTGGTGACCGCAGGCCCCGGTATTGAACAGGCATTTGCCGTGGCCGAAGAGATTGAATTTGTCGCTCGGATATGGTTTCAGACCCAGTGTGTCGGCGGAGGACGGATCATTGATGATGCGGAAATGGATCGGGTGCTCGAAAAATTCAAAACCTACGGTCAGAAAGCACCATCGGGCGAAGAGATGTCATGACAAAAGTCTGCGCCTGCCCCAAATGCGGTTTCCGTGCCAACACGGATTTCAGCGAGTGTCCCCGGTGCGGGATTGTCATTGAAAAATATCTGAAACTTCTGGAAAAAAACAGGGAAACCGGAAAAGCCGGGGATTCGGTTCCGGGAAATACTGCTTTCCCGGGGGAGCGGGTTGCTGAAATCATTGTGCTGCTGAGAGGAAATATATTCCGCGTGGCGGAGGATATGAATCCCATTGCCTTCTGGGGCCGGGTGCTGCTCTTTGCCGTTCTGATGATATGGGGCATCCGCCTGATGTTTTCCTCTGTGGAATCCAATGCTGTGGGGGAAAGTTTCTGGCATCTGGTCAATCTTCCCTTTCATGAATTCGGGCATATTCTTTTCCGTCCGTTCGGTCAAATCATCACTTCCCTGGGCGGCACGCTCGGCCAACTGCTTATGCCTCTGATTTGCCTGTCGGTTTTTCTCATCCAGACAGGGGATGCCTTTGCAGCGTCTGCATGTCTGTGGTGGCTGGGGCAGAATTTCATGGACATTGCCCCTTATATCAATGATGCGCGTGCAGGTGTGCTGCCCCTGCTGGGCGGAAATACAGGGCAGAGTTCTCCCTATGGTTTCCATGACTGGGAATATATTCTCACTGAAACGGGTCTCATTCAATACGATCACAGCATAGCCCTTGCCTCCCATGCCGCAGGAAGCATCCTCATGCTGATTTCCTTTGCCTGGGCAGGATTTCTCCTGTGGAAACAGTACCGGAATCTGGATGCATGATTCTTCTCCGGATTCCGGCTCAGAACTCCGGGCAATATTTGATGCTGCCGAACCTCTCAGCACAAAGCAGGAAATTGCTCCCTCAGAATACCGTGTCTGCTCTATTGCCTTTTCCCCCTGTTTTTGAAATGAAACAAACTGGCTGTGTGCACCATTTTCAAAAAAACAATTGCCTTTCTGACATTTTTTTGACAATGAACAGTGTTTGTTTGACATTTCGCGGGATTTTGTATTATTTATGGAAGCTGAGGAAATTCATTTTGTGGCGGCGCGGCATTCTGCACCGCCATTCTGCTAAGATGGGAAGAATACCGAAATCAGGGTTGGGGCAGGAGTTTTCCTCTGTTTCAGCAATGAGTTAAGGATTGCAGGAAATTTTTGAAAACCTCCAAAAATGAATTTCTGACAGACTGAAGCATGTTTCTCAACTTTTATCCTTTGCGGGACTGTAAGGGATTTGATAATTGCTGATATGCCGGTTTTGAGGTTTCAGTGTTCAGGTTTCAGTCCTGACCGCATACTGACACCTGCAGCCTGAACCGTCCGGCATTTTAAAAAGTTTCACATCCCTAAGTGAAAAAAACGCCAGTTTTTCCGTTCATGCGGGGCAGACTGGGTGCGGTACTGCAAAAATTGATTCCGATAAGATTTGGCAACTTTTTGAAAGCTGCCAAATCCTGTATTTTAATTCGCATCACCAATCACAATGAATTGAACAAAAGCAGAACAAAGGGTCTGTATCAAAATAAGCTGTTCCAAACCCTGATGGTTTTGAAAACCCTCAGGATTTATGGGCAGAAAACTGTACAGGTTATTTTTTTTACAAACCCAAAGTGCGGAACCAGGGGAAACAGATGTCAAAAAAGGAACCATGGAGCACGGCCCAGATTCTCAAAGCAACGGGAGGAAAACTCCTGAGCGGAAATCCGGAATCTGTTTTTTCAGGGATTTCCACAGACTCGAGAACCATATCCGGAGATCAACTGTTTATTGCCATAAAGGGGGAGCATTATGACGGACACAATTTTGTGCCGGATGTTGCTGACAAAGGAGGAAAAGGGCTGATCCTTTCCGGAGAAAAAGCCGGAGAACTGATCCGCAGCGAATGGAAGCACAGGGGGATGGTCTGCATTGCCGTGGAAGACACTGTCCGTGCCCTGGGTGATCTGGCTGCCTTCAGAAGGAAACAGACTGGCGTTTCCCTGGTGGCCATTACAGGGTCCAACGGCAAAACCACCACCCGGCAAATGACGGCAAACATTCTTTCCAAATATTATCAAACGCTTTCCACATCCGGCAATTTCAACAATGAAATCGGACTTCCCCTCACACTTCTCCGCCTTGATGCCGGTCATGAATGGGCTGTGGTGGAACTGGGGATGAACCATCCCGGTGAAATCGGCAGACTGACCCGCATCTGCACACCGGATATCGGAGTCATTACCAATATCGGCCCGGCCCATCTGGAAGGACTTGGTTCTGTGGAGGCCGTGGCCCGTGCCAAGGGGGAAATGCTGAGCAGCATGTCTCCCGACACCATCGCTGCACTCAATGCCGATGATCCGGTCTGTATGAAACTGGCAGCACAATCCGCGCAGGAAATTATCACCTTTGGCCTGTCCGAAGAGGCTCAGGTCAGGGCATTGGACATAAAAAGAACGGGCATGGAGATTTCCTTTGTCCTGGAAATATCCCCTGAAATGGCAGAGGTCTGTCTTCACAGTCCTGCAAAATTCCTGGTCCATGATGCGCTTGCGGCTGCGGCTGCGGCATACGGAGCAGGCCTTTCCGCAAAAAAGATTGCACCCGGCCTTTCGGATTTCAGACCCGCGGAACGCAGAATGAATGTTTTTGAAACCCGCACCGGGTTCCGGATCATTGATGACACCTACAATGCCAATCCCGGCTCAATGAAAGCGGCGCTCACCACCCTGGCCGATCTGAAGGGGAAAAACAGGGCCATTGCTGTACTTGGCGATATGCTGGAACTGGGAAAACAGTCTGATATCCTGCACAGGGAAATCGGGAGGCACTGCGCAGCGGCAGATACAGGCCGACTCTTTCTGACCGGCAGCCAGGCAGAACATGTCGCGGCAGGTGCACTTGAACGCGGAATGGAACCGCAGCATATCTTCATCGGTTCCCGCGAGGAAATCATCGCACATCTGAAAGAAATTCTCCGGCCGCAGGACTGGATCCTGATAAAAGGATCCAGAGGAATGAAAATGGAAATCATCCCGGACACTCTCAGGGAATGGGCGGACAATGTTCCGGGAAAGGGAAACTGACACACTATGCTCTATCACCTCTTATATCCTCTGCATACCGGCCTGTCCGTCTTCAATGTGTTCCGGTATATCACCTTTCGCACCATTTATGCCTGTCTTACGGCTTTTCTCATCTGTTTTGTTCTGGGTCCCTGGGTGATCCGCAAACTCCGTGCCCTGCAGATCGGGCAGTATATCCGGGAAGAGGGACCGAAACATCACAATGTCAAAGCAGGGACGCCGACAATGGGGGGGGCTCTCATTGTTTTCTCCATAGTGGTTTCCACGCTGTTATGGGCCAATCTGGGCAATCCGTATATCTGGATTATCCTGTTTGTTGTCATTTCTTACGGACTGATCGGTTTTGCTGATGACTGGCTCATGCAGATTAAAAAACGGAATATGGGACTTTCCGCGAGACAGAAACTGCTCCTGCAGACAGCCGTTGCCCTGACAGCGGGAATTTTTTTCTGGCTCTGCCCGGATTTTGACACCCGGCTGACCCTGCCCTTTTTCAAAAATGTATCTCCGGATTTGGGATGGGGTTATATATTTTTCGCGGCGTTTGTCATTGTGGGAACCTCCAACGCGGTCAATCTGACAGACGGTCTGGACGGTCTGGCCATTGGGCCGGTGATTGTGGTGGCTGTCACTTATATGATATTTGCCTATGTGACCGGCCATGTCAAGATTGCCAATTATCTTCAGATCAATTATGTGGCAGGCAGCGGGGAGGCCAGTGTGTTCTGCGGTGTACTGGCAGGTGCAGGCCTGGGTTTTCTCTGGTTCAATGCGTATCCAGCGCAGGTTTTCATGGGCGATGTGGGTTCCCTTTCCCTGGGAGCTGTCATCGGAACCATTGCAGTGGTGACCAAACAGGAGATTATGCTGGTGCTGGTGGGCGGACTTTTTGTCATGGAGGCCCTGTCCGTGATTCTTCAGGTGAGTTTCTTCAAAATGACCAATGGCCGCAGAATTTTCCGCATGGCTCCGCTGCATCATCATTTTGAACTCAAAGGCTGGCCTGAGCCCAAGGTGATTGTAAGATTCTGGATTATTTCCATTGCCCTGGCTCTGCTTTCCATCAGCACCCTGAAACTGAGATAAGCGCAATGATCAGAAAACATGAATTTCGCATCAGAGGCCTGGTGCTGAGTGAATCTGATATCCTGATTCTTTTTCCGCTCCTTTTTCTCTCAGGTCTCGGCATTGTGATGGTCTACAGCGCAAGTTCGGCCCTGGCCCTCCGGAAATTCGGGAGCGATTACTATTTTCTGATCCGGCAGGCCGTTTTTGTCCTGACAGGACTTGCACTGCTGTTTCTGTGCAGGCGGATTCCGCTGAAATTCATCCGTTCTTTCACCTATCCCATACTGGGCATATCCCTGGGACTGCTCATCGGTGTGCTGATTCCGGGCCTGGGGGTATCCGCGGGCGGGGCAGTGCGATGGCTGAGATTCGGCGCATACACCTTTCAGCCAGCCGAGTTTGCCCGTTTCGCGCTTGTGCTGTACCTGGCCTATTCTCTGGAGAAAAAACAGGAACGGATCCGGGATTTTTCCATTGGCTTTGTCCCCCATGTGATGATTCTGGGACTGATCTGTCTGCCCATTCTGTTCCAGCCGGATTTCGGAAGCGCTGTGATTTTTTTTGCAATAACATGGGGCATGATGTTTGCGGGCGGTGTCCGGCTCAAGCATCTTTTCTCATCGCTGCTGCTTGTGAGTCTTCCTGTGTGGTTTCTCATTATCAGCACACCCTACCGCATGAGACGGTGGATCAGTTTTCTCAATCCGTGGGAATACGCAGGGGATGAAGGATACCAGACCATACATTCTCTTATGGCCTTTGGCAGCGGCGGAATATGGGGGGCGGGTGTGGGAAAAGGATATCAGAAACTGTTTTATCTTCCGGAACCGCATACGGATTTCATTTTTTCTGTTCTGGGAGAGGAACTCGGGCTGGTGGGGGTACTGGCGGTAATCCTCTGTTACGGGGTGATCATCCGGCAGGGCATGACCATTGCCAGAAATACGGAGGATTCTTTTCTGACCCTGCTGGCCACAGGACTGACCATATCATTGGGGCTTCAGGTCTGCATCAATATGGGAGTGGCTCTGGCCCTGCTGCCCACCAAGGGGCTGACCCTTCCCTTTATGAGTTACGGAGGAACCTCCCTGCTGGTGAATATGGCATCTGTGGGAATCCTTATGAATATCGGAATGTCGCAGTATGAAAAATAAAGCAGTGCGCATCATCATTGCAGGCGGCGGTACAGGCGGCCATCTTTTTCCGGGAATATCCATTGCCAATGCTTTCATGGCAACGAATATCCGAAACCGGATTCTGTTTGCCGGAACCGGGAAAAGCATTGAGACAGACATTGTGGCGCAGGCAGGATTTCCCCACAGGAAAGTGACAGCCGAAGGGCTGAAGGGCCGGGGCCTGACGGCCCAGATACGTTCTTTGCTGAAACTGCCGATGGGAATATGGGAATCTGTCCGGATGATTCGGGAATTCCGGCCCCATCTGGTGATCGGGGTGGGCGGTTATTCTTCCGGGCCTGTGGTGCTGGCAGCGCGGCTGCTGGGTGCAAAGATTGTGCTTCATGAACAGAACAGGCTGCCGGGAATTGCCAACCGGATGCTTTCGCTGTTTGCAGACCGCGTCTGTGTGTCTTTCCCGCCTTCCCGCGAAAAAGGCTTTCCCCCATCTGTCAGAGAATCAGGCAGAATCTGCGTGACCGGAAATCCGGTGCGCAAAGAGATACTGCGGATCGGGGAAAAAGAATCAGGGCATCATGATAAACCGTTTACTGTGCTGATTACCGGCGGAAGTCAGGGAGCGCACCGCATCAATATGACCATGACGGAAGCTGTGAAGCATCTGAAAGAGCTCCAGAAATTCCGTCTGGTGCATCAGACCGGTTCCCTGGATGAATCCGCTGTCCGTCAGGCATATGCGGATGCGGGGATTTCCTCTGAAGTGCGTCCGTTTTTTACAGATATGCCCCTCCAATACCGGGACGCGGATTTGATTCTCTGCCGGGCCGGGGCTTCCACGGTCGCGGAAATTGCGGCTATGGGAAAACCTGCCATTTTCATTCCCTTTCCCTATGCTGCGGATGATCATCAGACCCAAAATGCCCGCTCCCTTGTTCAGGCCGGAGCAGCGGACATGATTGCCGAAAAGGAGTTGGATGCCCAAAAACTTGCAGAAAAAATTGAATTTTATGCAAAGCATCCGGAACTGCTGAAAACAATGGCAGAGAAAGCAAAGAAATTCGGAAAACCGGATGCAGCCGCCCATATTGCGGAAATCTGCTTTTCGCTTTTTGATGAGAGATGAGTGAACAGAAATTGGAGACTGACAACTGACAACTGAACACCGGCAACTGACAGCAGATGATGAAACAACTTGGTGCTGAGGAACAAAAACATCTCAAGGAAATACTCGGAGAAAACAATATCTTTTTTGACGAACCCATGTCCCGGCATACCTCTTTCCGGGCAGGCGGGCCTGCTGCCGCGTATGCAAGTCCCGACAGCAGGGAGAAACTTATAACCCTTGTCCGATGGGCAGGGGAGCGGAATTTTTTGTTCAGCATTATCGGGGATGGAACCAATCTGCTGGTAGAAGACAGCGGTTATCCCGGAATTCTCATTGTTTTGAGAAAATGCCTCGGCAGCACAGAGATCATCCGGGAAGGTGATGACACCGTGCTCATCCGGGCCGGGGCCGGGGTGCGGATGAAAAGCCTGTGCAGATTTGCCATGCAAAACCGATTGGAGGGAATCACCCCTCTGCTGGGCATTCCGGGAACCGTGGGCGGTGGCATTGCGATGAATGCCGGAACCCTGCGGGGCGAGATTGCGGATATTCTGCACCGTGTCACTGTGCTTTCACCGGACGGGAATATCCGGCAGATCGCCAGACAGAATCTCTGTTTCACCTACCGGAAACTCTGCTGGGGCATGGAACAGGAAGGTAAAGAACCGGTGATTCTGGAAGGGGATTTTCTTCTGCCCAAAAGCAGGAAAACCGTTGCTGAACTGAAATCAGAGGCAGAGACGATCCTTGCACATCGGCGGAAAAATCAGCCCCTGGATTTTCCGAGCGCGGGATGCTTTTTCAAAAATCCCGGTTCCGGCAGATCAGCAGGAGAACTCATTGACCGGGCAGGTCTGAAGGGAATGCGGATTGGCGGGGCCGAGATTTCGGAAAAACATGCCAATTTCATCATCAACCGGAACACGGCCAGTGCAGCGGATATTCTTACCCTGGCAGATATGGTGAAGGACAGGGTCGCGGAAGTGTTCGGGATTGAACTGGAAAGAGAGGTGAAGGTCATTGGGCAGTCCGTTTATTCGTAAAAATGATTATCCCCGGCACCCGGAAACCGTGAACAGAAACAGTGACCGGCAGGAGGAACTGCTCAAAAGCATACTTTTTCTTGGGGTTCTCAGCATTGCTTTCATCTCGGCCTTTCATCTGATTACCCATTGCGATTATTTCAGACTTCGGAATATTGCGATAATCGGCAATGAAAGGGCTTCCAGACAGGAGGTGCTTTTGTACGCAGGAATCCGGGAGGGAATAAACATTGCGGATCTGAATCTGACAGTGGCGCACAGACGTCTGCTGGCAAATCCCTGGATTGCGGATGCCCATGTGGACGCGGTTTTTCCTGCGGGAATACGCATACAGATTGCAGAACATCAGCCTCTTGCCATTTTTGACATGGGACGCAGCTTTATTGTAAACCGGGAGGGAAATATTTTCAAGGAATCAGAACCCCGCGACCCCCGGGAACTTCCAACGGTCAGAGGTCTGAAATTTACAGATGTTACAGATCCGGAAGCAGGAGAGTCTTTCAAAGCGGTCATGGATGTGCTACAATACGGACAGGAACCGGAAAGCATTCTTCCCAACCGTGTGATCCGGGAAATCCGGGTGGATCGGGAAATGGGACTTGCACTTGTGATATCAGATGATTTCCAGCCGGTTCCGGTAAAGGAAATCCGCCTGGGCTTCAGAGATTACCTGCTGAAATACGGGCAGTTGCGGAAACTTTTTGCTTATCTGAAAGAAAACAACGGGATAAAGAAAATTGAATCCATTGATCTGAACAATCCGGATCGCATTGTGGTCAATCCCGGCACAATGGAATCGCTCACTGACGAAAACAAGGAGGTTTGATTTGCAGGGGCAGGAAGAAATCATTGTCGGACTGGATATCGGAACGACCAAGATATGCGCTGTGGTTGGCGAAGTATCCGGAAAAGATATCAATATCATCGGCATCGGAACCCATCCCTCTGTGGGCCTGCGCAAAGGGGTGGTGGTCAATATTGAATCCACTGTGGAATCCATCAAAAAGGCTGTGGAAGACGCGGAACTCATGGCCGGATGTGAAATCTCATCCGTGTATGCAGGGATCGCGGGAGGACATATCACGGGATTCAACTCACGGGGCATTATTGCCATCAAGGGTGGAGCAGAGATTACCCAGCAGGATGTGGATCGGGTCATTGACGCGGCCCGGGCCGTGGCCATTCCCATGGACAGAGAGGTGATCCATGTCATCCCCCAGGAGTTTATTGTGGATGATCATGCTGGAATTCTCAATCCTGTGGGCATGTCCGCTGTTCGTCTGGAGGCCAAAATTCATATCGTCACGGGCGCGGTGACATCCGCTCACAATATTGTCAAATGCGCCAACCGGGCAGGACTGGATGTGGCTGACATTGTACTTGAATCACTTGCTTCCAGTGAGGCTGTGCTGACACCGGATGAAAAGGAACTGGGAACCGCGCTGCCGGATCTGGGCGGCGGAACCACGGATCTGGCCGTTTTTTCCGGAAAAAACATCCGGCACACCTTTGTGCTGTCTCT
>CAZDIU010000163.1:0-11633 GCA_964505535.1 uncultured Desulfobacterales bacterium
TGAAGGGAAGGGGGGAGCGGGACGGCAAAATTTCCCCTTCCCTTCAGGGAAGGGGCGCCTTAAATCCAAACTGTTTTTGTACCACATTTTTTAAGATGGTTAAATTATGCAGGAAGATATCCGGAACAATATTGTTGAACTGATCATATTCATCGTGCTTGAGGTGCTTTTCATTCTTTCCCTGACAAAAGGCTTCTCCATGATGATCCCCCTCCCTGTTTCAACTGCGCTGATTGTCATACTCATGATGCGTTCGGCAATAAACAGCCGTGCAGCCCGTCTCGCGATGGAAAAAGGGATGCAGGAAGTGATGCGTGAGAAGGATGCTCGCAAGCAGGCTGAGGAAAAACTGGCTGAAAGCAGAAAAATTTTTCAGACATTCAGCCGAGCCTGGCCGGAATCCATACTCATGGCCGATGCACAGGCAAAAATTTATTTCTGGAATCCGGGAGTGCAAAAGATGTTCGGTTTTCCGGAAGAGGAAATCATGGGAAAAGACTTCCGGGAGCTTTTCGCGGCCGACACCTTTATAACAGATGATAAAGGTGAAATAATAAAACCTGCGGGAAAAAGACCCGGTTCGGGGCTGACAGAGTGCAAAGCCCTGCGAAAAGATCACAGTGAATTTCCGGCAGAGCTTATGATTGTTTCCATCCCTCTGTATAATTTGAGATGTTTCCTGATAGCAGTCAGAGATACATCCGGAATAAAGCAGAAGGAAGATGAGATGGAGGAATCTTACCAGACAGATCCGCTCACAAAACTGTACAACCGAATACATTTTTTTAAACTGGCAGCCCGTGAGATGGAACGCGCAAAGCGTTATAATCAGACCGTTTCCCTGATTTTTATGGATATTGATGGCCTGCAGACCATTAATGACACATATGGAAATGAGGCAGGGGACAGCGTGATAAAGACTTTGGCCGCGATTGCAGGAAACAATGTGCGAAGCGTGGACATTCCTGCCCGGATGAACGGAGGCGAAATCGCTGTGCTGCTGCCCGGTACCGGTTCGGAAATGGCAGTGATTACTGCTGAACGGCTTCGGGACATGGTTCAAAACACCATCGTTCCGGGGCAGGAACACTATATTTCTTTTACTGTCAGTGCGGGAGTTTCCAGCATCATCACCAATCCTTTCAATCTGGATATACTGCTCAGGAATGCGGATACAGCCCTTTTTGTGGCCAAAGAAAACGGAGGAAACCGGGTGGAGGTCTGCAGATATGAAAAAAATGATGTGCATCCGGAATGAAGATGTCCGGAAAATGCACACAGCAAACCGGCAGGATACTGTTCCCGCCCTGCCCCATCATTTATTTTACATCCCATTGATTCTGAATAATTTTTTCAAATTTCATCCAAAAACAGATCCAAAAGCAGATTATTGATCGATCTGTCTGCCCTGTTTTCCCCGGAAGAAACTGTGCACATCCTGCAAACTGAGGTTGACATATGATTTCTCAGGGAGTAAAAGAGACTTCTTTTTTATTTTCACTTAAAAAAAACCGGATATTTTAAGCATGAACCTGAAGATTTGAAAATTGCTTATATACCGGAACACTGTGTATTCTGAATCAAAAAAATCAGTCAGTTCAAACAGATGAAAAGAGGAGATTTTTTAATGCACGACATACTGCGTCTGATCAAAGAAAGAGATCCGGTCGAAAAGGAGTTCCACCAGGCCGTGGCTGAAGTGGTCGAAACCATTCAGCCGGTCCTGGACCGCAATCCCGAATACCGCCAGGCTGCTGTGATGGAAAGAATTACAGAACCGGAACGGGTGATCATATTCCGTGTTCCCTGGATGGATGACCGGGGACAGGTTCGCGTCAACCGGGGATTCCGGATACAGATGAACAGTGCCATTGGTCCTTATAAAGGTGGATTCCGCTTTCATCCCTCGGTAAACCTGGGCATCCTCAAATTTCTGGCATTTGAGCAGGTTTTCAAAAACGCGCTGACCACTCTGCCCATGGGCGGGGGCAAAGGGGGGTCAGATTTTGATCCCAAAGGCAAATCCGACAATGAGGTCATGCGCTTCTGCCAAAGTTTCATGATTGAGATTTTCCGTCACATCGGGCCGAATACGGATGTGCCGGCCGGAGACATTGGTGTTGGGGCCAGAGAAATCGGCTATCTTTTCGGCATGTACAAAAAACTGCGCAATGAGTTTACCGGTGTGCTGACCGGCAAAAGTCTCAACTGGGGCGGCAGTCTGATCCGTCCGGAAGCCACAGGATACGGCTGTGTGTATTTTGCAGCGGAAATGCTGGCCACCCGCAATGAGACGCTGGATGGAAAAATCTGTCTGGTTTCCGGTTCCGGAAACGTGGCACAGTTCACAGTGGAAAAAATCCTGCAGATGGGCGGAAAGGCTGTCACCCTTTCAGATTCTTCCGGTTATATTTACGATGAAGAGGGAATTGACGCGCAGAAACTGGAATATGTCAAACACCTCAAAAATGTGCGGCGGGGACGGATCAAAGAGTATGCGGACAAATATCGCCGGGCTGTTTACACTCCGGTGGATCCGGCACTGGATTACAATCCCCTGTGGAATCACAAGGCTGACTGCGCATTTCCCTGTGCCACACAAAATGAAATTCTGGGCAAAGATGCCGGGCATCTGATGAAAAACGGGGTGAAGCTCGTCAGTGAGGGCGCCAACATGCCCTCTGTGCCTGATGCCATCAATGTCTTTCTGGATCAGAAAATCCTTTATGCACCCGGCAAAGCCTCCAATGCCGGAGGAGTCGCTGTATCCGGTCTGGAAATGTCCCAGAACAGCATGCGTCTCAACTGGCCCAGGGAAGAAGTGGACAGCCGTCTGAAAATGATTATGAAATCCATCCATAAAACCTGCCTGGATGCCGCAGCAGAATACGGTCACCCGGGCAATTACATGGCAGGGGCCAATATTGCGGGATTTGTCAAGGTGGTCAATGCCATGCTGGATCAGGGCCTGGTCTGATCCGCCCCTGCTCTGATTTGTCATTCTTCGGTTCCCGTATCCAAAGCGGGAACCGTCTTCTCCTGAATCCATCTTCCGGCATTGCTGCTGATATGAACAGAACATGGACAGGAATACGGACGTTGCAGTCAGTCTCCGGAGAAACCCAAAAACTCTTTCTGACGGATGAGTGCCAGCAGTTCCCCGCTTTTTCTTTCCATGCGATCCTCCTCCTCTTCGGATTTCTCATGATCGTATCCGAGCAGGTGAAGTATGCCGTGTATCAGGAGCTGATCGAACCGTTCTCCAAAAGACAGCCCCATGTCTTGGGCCTCTCTCAGCGCTGTATCAGCAGAAATAACCACATCTCCGAGAAGATACCCGGAAATATCGGAAAACTCCCCTTCCTGCATGGGGAACGCTATCACATTGGTTGGCCCCTGCCGTTTCAGGTATTCCTGATTGTATCCCGCCATCTCCGGATCCCCGCAGATCAGAATGGACAGTTCCGCATCAGGCACTGCCATCGCCTGCAGTATCTTCTGCGCTGTCTGCCTTATCTTTTCCGGATCTGCTGCTGACTCCGGATCTGTCCTCTCCCTGGACAGGTTTCGATTGTCTGTGATCAGTACTCCCATTTTTTTCCTTTCCGTTTCCGGCTGTTTTCTGCTCCGGGTATTCAATCCGGTGATGGTGAATTCCGTTGAGTATTTTATTGAAAGTTTTTCCGATATTGTCCAGATCCCTGAGCGTAAGTTCACAGTTGTCCAACTGGCCGTCAGTGAAGACATTGGCAATCAGGTTCCGTACCAGTCCCTGAATCCGGGACGGCGTGGGATTTTCCAGCGTCCGGGATGCAGCTTCCACCACATCCGCGAGCATCACCAGAGCAATTTCACGGGTCTGGGGTTTGGGACCGGGATAGCGGTAATCAGCAATATTGACAGCATCCTCTCCCTTGAGCTGCCTGGCCTTTTCATAAAAAAATTTGATAAGACTGGTTCCGTGATGCTGCCGGATCGCATCCGCAATAGCCGGGCCGAGTTTGTTTTTCAGGGCCATATCCACCCCGTCTTTGACATGGGAAATCAGGATCAGACCGGACATGGAAGGAGCAAGTTTGTCATGACGGTTTTTGCCGTCCCGCTGGTTTTCCACAAAGTAAAGGGGTTTGCGGATTTTGCCAATGTCATGATAATATCCGCATACCTTTGCCAGCAGGGGATTGGCTCCGATTTCAGCAGCGGCTGCCTCCACCATGGAGCCCACCACCACGCAGTGGTGGTAGGTTCCGGGAGCCTCCATCATCAGTCTGCGCAGAATGGGCTGCTCCAGGTTTGCCAGCTCCAGGAGGGTAATATCCGTGGTATAACCAAAGACGATTTCCATAAACGGCACAATGCCTGCTGTGATTACCCCTGAAAAAATCCCGCCCATAAAGGCAGCAGACCAGATCCAGAAAATCTGCGCCCCTGAAAAATCCCCCATATAAAGGGTCAGTGCAGTTGCCAGTCCCATGTTCAGCAGCCCGATCCTGAATCCTGCCCGGATAAAGACCTTCCGTTCCCGACAGCTCTGCATCCAGTAGGCTGCCATGAGACAGGTGAGAAAAAAATAGATAAAAACCTCAAAACGGCTCTGAAAGATCACCGCGACACAGAAAGAGAGAACCATTGAATAGGTTATGGCTATCCCAAATCCCATGAAAAGGCAGACCGTCATGGCTCCGGATGCCAGCGGAATGCTGAAAAATCTGAAATTTTCAGACAGGTCAAAGGGGGTGTTCCGGGCCAGAGAATCCAGAACAGTGAGGAATATGCCCGGAAAAAGGAAATAAAGAACCAGCATGGCAGAGAGAAACAGCAGTTCCCTGTTCGTCTGCAGGGCCCGTCTGCCGGACGGACGGGTATGAAGAAAAAACGTTATTACCACCAGGAACATCACAACTGCCAGATTGCCGACCACTCTGGCAAAACGGCTTTCCTGACGGTTCTGCCTGCGGAGAGCTTCGAGCTTGAGCAGTTGGAGATCTGTCACCCGCTCCCCTTCCCGCAGAAGCATCTCTCCTGCCTTGATTTTATAGAATATGGGCTGTACCGATTCAGCGGCCTTTTTTTTCCGTTCCTCGGTTTCATTCAGATTGAAGGTGATATTGGGCTGAAGAAGCTGCTGGGTGATATCCACGATCAGGTTGACGAGTGTATAATTCTGATCTTTGAGCAGAGGCTGGCCCACAATGCGCACCATGGCCTTGGCCTGATCCAGGCCGTAATATTTCTTCAGATTCGTAACGATCCGTTCCTCCTGGGAACCCACGGTTCTGAGCACGATTCCCCGTTCAGACTCCCGCATGATGAGTTCCTTGCTGGCCACCACCCCGTTTTCCAGAATCTCTTTCAGGATTTTCAGGATCAGATCGGAAATATTAGCGGAAAACTGACTGGCTTCCAGAATCCTGAAAGCGCCGCTGCTGACCGGGATTTCAATCTGCTTTTCAAAATTCTCCTTCATCTCCCAAACCCGGTCCTGCAGATTTTTTTTCCTTTTTGCATCCTCAGGAGCATAGGAAGACAGGGTTTCGGCCTGTTCCCGGATCGTTTTTTCCTCTTCCTGAAATATTTCCTGCATCATATGAAATGCAGTCTCCACATTCAGGGTGATTTTGGGCAGCAGTTCCGCATTATGATCATACACAGAGAGAACAGCTTCGGCTGCCTCCTTCTGTTTCTTTTCCGTGGCAATTCTGTCTTCAATAAGGAAATCATCCGGGGCCTTGATGTCCCTGTCAGCCACGTCTCCGGGCTGCCAGGTGTGTTTTGTGAAAATGATGTGGGGATACAGGATGACGGTAAAAACAGTCATCACAGAAAAAAGCAGTATCCATCGGACCGGAGGCCCGTTTTTCAGAAATTCGATCAGAACATTCCGGATTTTTTCGATTTTCATTTTTCCATCACTGGACTGGCCCGGAGCCTGTCCCTGTGCTCTGCACCGCGGCAGACCGGGAACCTGTCCCTGCCTTCTGTCTGCCAGCGTCAAGTTCTTCGTATGCCTGGATAATCTTCTGTACCAGCCGATGACGGACCACATCGGTTTTGGAGAAGAAAACGAATTTTATGCCCTCCACTTCCTGCAGGATATCCCGGGCCTCCACCAGGCCGGATATGCGGTGAGCCGGCAAATCAATCTGGGTAACATCTCCGGTGATGACGGCTTTGGAGTTGAAACCGATACGGGTCAGAAACATTTTCATCTGCTCGGAGGTTGTGTTCTGGGCCTCATCCAGAATAATAAAGGAATCATTGAGGGTGCGTCCCCGCATGAAAGCAATGGGAGCCACCTCAATCACGCCCTGCTGCATCAGTCCTGAGACTTTTTCAAAACGCATCATGTCGTGCAGGGCATCATACAGGGGCCTGAGATAGGGATCCACCTTTTCCGTGAGATCTCCCGGCAGAAATCCCAAAGCCTCTCCGGCCTCCACTGCGGGCCGGGTCAGGATGATGCGGCTGACAATGCCTTTGGACAGGGCAGCCACGGCCATTGCCATTGCCAGATAGGTTTTTCCGGTTCCGGCCGGTCCGATGCCGAACACAATGTCAAAACTGCGCATGGCATCAATATAATCCTTCTGATTCCGGCTCTTGGGGGCGATGGAACGCTTTTTGGCTGTGATATAGACGGTATCCAGAAAAATGTCTTTCAGACAGGCACGGTCGTCATTGCACACAACGCTGACCGCATAGTCAATGTCATTGGGATAGACAGGATATCCGCTTTTGATCAGATCGTACAACTGATTCAGAATGTTGCCTGCCAGATTCATTCCGATGGCATCTCCATGAATTGAAACCGTGCTGCCTCTGGCGTGAATAGCCACTTCCAGTGCATCTGCAATCCGCTGCAGATTGCGGTTATGCTCCCCGAAAAGCTGCCTGGAGAGTTCGATGTCCGGAAATGTCAGTTTCCTGGTGTCTTCATCCTGTTTCTTTTCCATACAATAAAATGTTTTCCTTGTTTGAGAGAATGGGATTTGTCTGCCGGGATTCGGGTTTTCCCCCAGGATACGCGGGATTCCTCACGGAATTTTCGGATTCGGAACCCCGGGTTCCGGGTCATGGAACCCCCGGCCCCCGGGTCCAGCCTTTTATTCCAGCAGGCTTCGGATACTGTCGGTGATTTCTTGAGCGGATGCAGGCTTGGGAAGATAATCATCTGCCTCCATGCTCATGCCGTCAGAATGGGAATAACGGGTGGAAGACACATGATCGGCCACAGCCGTGAGCATGACAATGGGAATATTGCGGTAAGCATCGCTGCTTTTCAGTTCTCTGCATACCTCGTATCCGTCCTTTTCAGGCATCATTACATCCAGAACAATGGCATCCGGCGGATTGGCTTTCACTTTTTCAAGGGCCTGAACACCGTCATAGGCAACCTCAACGTCAAAACCCTCTTTTTTCAGATTTTTCTGGACAATGGCAGCAAAATCCGGTTCATCATCCACAACAAGTATTCTCTTTTTGCTCATTTTTTCTCCTTTTCTGTGACAGACAGAAGTTTTGAATTCCAGATTCTTTTCCTATACCATGAATTTCATTTCTGGGCAACAGACAATGAAAAAAGAGGGCGGTATGACATTTTTTTGCGGCAGACTGAAAAATATTTAAAAAAATGGAGAGAATATCCCAAGAACAGGAAAGGGGAAAAAAACAGCGATTCGCTGTTTTCTCTGCGGAAAAAAAGAAATCAGTTTCCGGAACCAGGGCCTTTCTTTGGTCTTGACTTATCCGCGGCAATCATTTATAAGACCCTCATGAATGCGCCCGTAGCTCAGTGGATAGAGCGTCAGCCTCCGGAGCTGAAAGCCGCTGGTTCGATTCCAGCCGGGCGCACCACATTCTGCCCCATTATTTTCCCATCTGATTTTCATGAATTCTTATCCCGGTTCTTGCATATCCGTCAGCCATGCTTATTATGACTTCATATATCATAATATAAACAATGGAAATAGATACATGCCTGTACAAAACGAAAGAATACCCGATCCCAGGGAAATCGAAAGAGAACTCGCCGAATTTCTGACCAAGAAATTTGGCGGTGAGGTAAAAGTCATCTCCCCCATGAGCATTCCCCAGGAACTTGTGATGGAGAAAAGCAGGAGCCGGGAAAAAAAGAAACAAATCAATTTTGACCTCAAACCCCAGGATCTGATAGCCTATCTGGATCAGTACATTGTCCGTCAGGATCAGGCAAAAGCCATCCTTTCCACCAAGATATGCACCCATTTCAACCGGATCCGGCACAGCGAAACCATGGGAAGCGATGCGCAGCAGCCGGTGGGTCGCATCAAAAACAATGTGCTCATGATCGGTCCCACAGGTGTCGGCAAAACCTACATGATCCGGCTCATCGCGAACAAAATCGGGGTTCCCTTTGTGAAAGGGGATGCCACCAAGTTCAGTGAAACCGGTTATGTGGGCGGAGACGTGGAGGATCTGGTGCGTGATCTGGTCAGGGAGGCGGATGATGACATTGAACTGGCTCAGCATGGCATCATTTATATAGATGAGATTGACAAAATTGCTTCCAGCCGGAATATGATCGGCGCGGATGTTTCCCGTACCGGGGTGCAGCGCGCGCTGCTCAAACCCATGGAGGATACAGATGTTGAACTCAAGGTTCCTCATGATCCCATCTCCATGATTCAGGAAATTGAGCATTTCCGAAAAACCGGCAAACGGGACAGGCGCGCGGTCAACACGCGGAATATCCTGTTCATCATGAGCGGGGCCTTTGCCGAACTTCCGGAAATCATCACCCGGCGCATGAATAAGAAAGGCATCGGTTTCGGCGCACACTTGAAAGGAAGCCGCAGCACAGATGAGATTCTCCGGCATGTGCGCTCCGAAGACCTGATTGAGTACGGTTTTGAATCGGAATTTATTGGTCGTCTGCCGGTTCATGCCGTGCTGGAGCGCCTGAGCGAGGAGGATCTGTTCCAGATTCTGAAAAATCCCAACAATCCTGTAATTCTGGGAAAAAAACTGGATTTTTCCGCTTACGGGATACGCATCAGTTTTCAGGAGGAAGCACTGCGGAAACTGGCTGCCAGGGCTTTCAGCGAAAATACCGGAGCCAGGGGGCTGGTCAGCGCGGTCGAACAGGCGCTCCTGCCTTTTGAAAAAACTCTCCCTTCCACAAAAATAAAGATATTTCCGGTGACTGAGGCCGTCATTGATCATCCGGATCAGATGCTCCGGGAATTCACGGAGAATCCGGAGCAAAGCAGCCTGACTCAAATGTTTGAAAAACTGGAATCTGCGGAAAAGGATTTCATCCGCGGCTATATCACTTCCGACAAACGGCATCTGGCGGAAAAATACAATCTGCCGCTCACACCCGCGCGTGCGGATATTGTGGCTGATTACTATTCCCGGAATGTGACTGATGTGGAAAATATAATCCGGAAGCTCAAACTCTGTTCCGATGAAATCAAAAAAATGGAACTTTTCTTCTATAAGAATCACGACATCAATATCGTGATGGAGGAGGATGTCATTGATTATATTATCGGAAAGGTTTTCAGCGGGGAGTCCCATGTGGATGAGTTTTACAAAAAGCTGAATCTTGATTTTGAGTACGGCCTGAAACTCGTGCGCCAGAAAACCGGGAAAAACCGTTTCTTCATCACCCGCGAGGCCATGGCCAACCCGGAGAGCTATATCGGAAATCTGCTGAAAGCAGAGGCATGAAAGGAAGCAGAACCTTTTTCGGAAATATGATCCGCATCCGGACTGAAATTCTTTCCCTTTTTTCCATAATCTGCTAAAGGGCACGCAAATCTGTTTTCGTGTCCTTTTTTATTTTCAAGGCCGGGGTTCGGAGGCAGTTGCACAGTGTTTGAAAAATGTGCCCTCCGGGGAAATTTACAGAAAAATTCTTCGTGAGAGTTTGCTGGCTTTGTGGCAGAAAACAGGCGCAAAAGGACAAAGATGCAAAGGGTTGCGAGGAAAAACTGCTTTTCAGACACATGTTGCGATGTCCGTACCTGAACGCTGACGCTGCCTCTGAAAAAAGGAGGATGCCCCGGGAATAACTGATTTTCATTATTCAACCCAGGAAAGTGTTATCAAAATGATCGGAATATCCAAATTATACTGCGGAACTGTGGAACCTTCGGATGCACTGCGCTATGGCCGCCATTCCGGACAACTGCCTTCCCACCTGCTTCAGTTCTCCAAAGACAAAAAGCCGGTGGTGGTCTGGAACATGACCCGGCGGTGCAATCTGAAATGCGTGCATTGCTATGCCCATGCAAAGGATCAGGTTTTCAAAAATGAACTAAGCACAGAGGAAGGAAAAAAACTCATTGATGATCTGGCACAGTTCGGCGTGCCTGTGATTCTTTTTTCCGGCGGAGAACCGGTGATGCGCAACGACCTGCCGGAACTGGCGGAATATGCTGTGGGAAAAGGCATGAGAGCCGTGATTTCCACCAACGGAACCCTGATTACACAGGAAAAAGCCAAAATTCTCAAAGAAATCGGTCTGTCCTATGTGGGTGTAAGTCTGGACGGCATGGAAGAGGTGCATGACAGATTCCGGGGAATGAAAGGCGCATTCAAAGCCGCACTGGAAGGAATCAGAAATTCCCAGGAAGCAGGCATCAAGGTGGGGCTGCGCTTTACCATCAACCGTTTCAACGCGGGGGAAATTCCCGCGATTTTTGACCTGCTGGAAAAACAGAATATTCCCCGCATCTGTTTCTATCATCTGGTCTATGCAGGCCGGGGATCAGAACTGGTCAAAGATGATCTGAGCCATGAGGAAACCCGGAAAGTTGTTGATCTGATTATGGATCGCACCAAAGACATGTATGACCGGGGGATTGAGAAAGAGGTTCTGACCGTTGACAATCATGCGGACGGGCCGTATCTGTATCTGAGAATGAAAAAGGAAAATCCCCAGCGTGCCAAAGAGGTTCTGGAACTTTTGCAGATGAATGAGGGCAACAATTCGGGACGCGGGATTGGGTGTGTGAGCTGGGACGGCGAGGTTCATGCGGATCAGTTCTGGCGTCATCACAGCTTCGGCAATATCCGGCACCGGCCCTTTTCCGAAATCTGGAGTGATATGTCTGACCCGCTTCTGTCCAAACTCAAGGACAAAAAACAGCATGTCAAAGGCCGGTGTGCGCAGTGCCAGTGGCTCAGTATCTGCGGGGGAAATTTCCGTGTCCGTGCAGAGGCCATTTACGATGATGTATGGGCGCCGGATCCGGCATGTTATCTCACAGATGAGGAAATCGGCATCAGATAAAAAGACTTCCCAAGTCTGCTCTGTGGGAAAGATTTTTTGTTTCCCACAGAGAACACAGAGGATTGACGGAGAACACAGAGATATTTTTTTATTATTTTCATAAGGAGCAGTTGCCATGTTATTTCCCGACTATCGCGGCAGAAGAATGCGCATGAATGAGGCATTTCGGCGCATGGTGCGTGAGACAAAACTTTCGGCGGATGATTTCATCCTTCCGCTTTTTGCCATTGGCGGAAAGAATGTGAAAGAACCCATTGATTCCATGCCTGGGCATTTCCGCTTTTCAGTGGAAAATCTTGTGAAAATTGCCAGACAGGCATATGATGCGAAAATTCCCGCTATCATGATTTTCGGC
>CAZDIU010000164.1:0-11579 GCA_964505535.1 uncultured Desulfobacterales bacterium
GCGGGAAATTTTTCCGGATGCCTGCTTTCGCAGGCATGACGTCATTCCGGCAAAAACCGGAATCCGGTGTTTCCGCAAAACAGATTGAAGAACCAAAAATGAAATGGAATTTGCTGCTGAAATTTTTTAATGCAATGAAAAACGGGGAACCATGAGCGATCAGATCGTGGAAAAAGACGGAAAATTCTGGAAACGGATGCTGTTTAAAAAAAACAGGGTGTGGGTGGCAGCGAATCCGGAAGGAAAACCGCTGGTGGAAAACGGAAAATGCCTGATCCGGTATCAACTGGATCAGGATTATCAGTACCTTGCCCTTGTGAGAAATATTCATCCGTTGGGAAAAGGGCAGTCTGAGAAAAATGAAAAGGCCGGATCGCATCCCCCTTCTCCGCGGCTTTCTCCATCCGGGCCTTCCCCTAAAAAAATTAGCAGGACAAAAAAGGAATCTTCTGAGGATCCGGACAGGCCGGATCTCACGGATATGGAGAACGCCATCTGCATTTATACGGACGGAGCCTCATCAGGAAATCCCGGACCTTCGGGAATCGGGGTGCTCATGCGGTTCAGGGGGCATGAAAAGGAAATATCGGAATATATCGGCACAGCCACCAACAATATTGCGGAACTCGAAGCCATCCGGGTGGCATTGGCACAGGTGAAAAAAAAGGATTTGCCGGTACGGGTGTTCACAGACAGCGGATATGCTTACGGTTTGCTGGTCAGGGAGTGGAAAGCACAGAAAAATGAAGAACTTGTCTCAGAAATCCGGCAGATGCTGCCCCAGTTCAGGGATTTGAAATTTGTCAAGGTAAGAGGACACGCTGGAGAGGAAGGCAATGAAAGAGCCGATTTTCTGGCCACATCCGCCATCGGAAACAGGGGAAATCCGGGCAAATGAAAAACCCTGCCTTGCGCCAGTGCAATGCAGGGTTTCCTGTTGTATGTTGAAAAATTATGCTTTTTTCAGAGACTCAATTTCTTTTTTGAGTTCACTGATTTCCTGCTTGTATTTTTCCACATCGTCCCCGGCCGCTTCCCTGGGACTTTCTTTTTCTTTCTTCCAGGTGTCCTTCAGCTCGTCAAAGCCCAGATAGAGGGCCAATCCTCCGCCAAGCAGAAGCATTATCGGAAGACAGCCCGTCAGAATCTGCAGAAACTCCCGGAACCACACTGCCAGGCCAATGATTCCCAATACTGCTGCCACAGCGCCACCAATCAACGTTTTCATAAAAAATCATCCTCCTTTTGATTCTTCAGTTGAAACAATACGATTATCCCCCACATAAACAACAACAGGTCTCTGAAAAAAACTTTTCTGCCGTACCCGGTCGGACATGCATTTCTGTTTTATACAATTTTCCTTCCGCTGTCATCCAAAAAAATATTTTTTCAACACCTGCCGGATCCCTTATGGTGTTCTCAATCACATGCGATCCCGCTTCTTTTCTCTTCATAACGGCCTCTGCCCGGTCAGAGACTGTCATCCGTCTTTCCGGACACCGGTTGCATATGCCTGAATATATTTTTTAAGAATTCAATTGAATCAAGCATTTCTGCAAATATCACAAGAAATTTTGTAACGCAAGCTTAATTTTGTCTCACCGGGTATTTATTCCCGTTTTGGGCTGTTTTATTTGCAACAGCCTGAATATGCTTTTATTTTCATGGTTAACCTCCTGAAAAATAAAATATTGCCAACCCACTGACATTCTGTTATTCTAATAAAATTTGACAGATTCCCTTCAAATCGATACAACTTGAAGTTGTCCCGGTCAGTCCGGAATTTCTGCTTTTCTGTCATGGCTGAAAACCGGAACACGGTGTTTTTGAATTGTTGCAGACTTCAGTTTACGCCGAAGTGACTGTGGGACTTTTTACAGGACTGTCAGAGAGTGTTCATGATCTTCAGTTTGAGGTTCCGCCCAGGCTGGTATCAAGAAAATAAAATCAGCAAAACCATACTGCTGAATTTTATTTGCTTCCGATATGCCCTGTCCGGAAAAATTGTCTTAAAACCTGTTTTTCCGATTCAACAATCCTGATAAATTTACGGATGTGAAAATGTTTGCAAAAATCAGACAGACACTTGCCCGGTTTCAGGTCAGGACCGGTGAATGGACCGATGCGCTTCTGGATGGAACCCATCATCATTACCAATGTTTCTTTCCAAAGGACAGGGGAAAAATCACGGAACTGGCGCTCCGTTTCATCTTTTCCGGCATCCGGGTCAACGGAGGACAGACCCGTGCAATCCGGGAACTGCCGGAAGGCAGCATCATCGTATACGCCAACAAATACAAGAGCGATTTTGAATATTTTTTTTCCCATACCCGTTATAAACAGGAGGGGCTGCCGGTTCCGGAAATCGGATTTGACTACAAATTCTTCTGGCTTCAGCCCATTTCCCGGATTTTCAAAATTCTTTTGTCCCATACAGTCTATTTTCTGAAAAATTTCGGTTTTCCGAATCCCTACAGCAGCGGTTATCTCCGGGATGAACTGAAAAACGGAAGAGCGGCTTTTCTTTCCCTGGTGGAGGACAGAGGGTTTTATCTGCGCTTTGTCAAGGAAAAGACAGATCCCCTGCGCTATCTTATCGAAATGCAAAGGGAAACAGATCGTCCGATATACATTGTTCCCCAACTGATTTTCTACAGCAAAAAACCCCGCCGCGCCACTCCCGGACTGATGGACATTTTCTTCGGGTCAGAGGAAAATCCCGGGAGAATCCGCCGACTGATTATGATGCTGCGCCACAATGAAAATATCTTTGTGGAAGTGTCCGAACCACTGAATCTCAAGGATTTTATTGGACGCAAGCTCTACCGGGAACTGAATGCTGAAGAGCAGTCCCTGCTGCTTCGGCGTCAGCTTCTGGTGCAGATCAACCGGCACCGCCAGAGCATTACCGGGCCTCTGCTCAAATCCAGAGCTGAGATAAAGGAAAATATTCTGACCAATAACCGGCTGCGCACTTTTATGGAAAATTACGCGGAGACCCGGAAAATTTCTGTCCGGAAAGTCCGCAAAGAGGCTGACGGATACATTGATGAAATTGCTGCCCGGTACAGTCTGGGCCTGATTCAGGTTTTCTCCATAGTGCTGAAATGGGTTTTCGGCCTCATGTTTGAGGGAATTTCCGTAAACACGGATATGCTGAACCGAATCCGGAGTCTTTCCCGCCGGGGGCCCATTGTTTTTGTGCCCTGTCACAAAAGCCATATAGACTATCTGGTGCTTTCTTATCTCATGTACAACAATAATATGCCCTGTCCCCATATTGCCGCGGGAAAAAATCTCTCTTTCTGGCCCCTTGGCCCCATTTTCAGGAATGCAGGTGCGTTTTTCATCCGCCGGACTTTCAAAGGCGCTGTTCTCTATTCCAAAGTCTTCTCCGAATATGTCTTTAAACTCCTGGAAGAAGGGTTCAACATTGAATTTTTCATTGAAGGCGGCAGAAGCCGTACCGGCAAACTGCTGCAGCCCAAACTGGGTTTTCTCTCCATTCTTCTCAATGCCTATAAAAGCGGCGCATGTGAGGATTTGATTTTTGTACCGGTTTTCATTGGTTATGACCGGGTTCCTGAGGAGGGTTCCTATCTGCGGGAACTGGAAGGGGGGCAGAAAAAACCCGAAGACCTCAAGCAGGTGATCAGTGCCCGGAAAGTTCTCAGAAAACGCTACGGCAGAATCTACATCCGCTTCCACGAAGGAATTGTCATGTCTGAACTGCTCGAGGAAGAGGACATGCATGCCGGGGAAATGAGCTCCAAGGAGATGAATACCCTCTGCCGCAGTCTGGGACACAGACTTATCAGTTCCATTGATCAGGTCAGTGTCATCACCCCCCACGCCATTGTGGCCGCAGCGATTCTCAATGGCGGGAAACCCCGTCTCTCCCGTGCCTCGCTGCTGGATGATATCCAGACCTATATGAATTACCTGGTTTTCAGGAATATGCAGATGGCTGACACCCTGCTGGTGGATCATATCCGGGCTTCGGATTATGTGATTGAAAACTATATTCAGCGGAAATTCATAGAATTCACAGACAGCGAAGAAGGGGAGGAATCCGAAAAACGGTTTGTCATCAACCCGGCCCGACGGTCCGCACTGGAATATTACAAAAACAACTGTGTCACAGCCTTTGCGCCTGCTGCCTTCACCGCTCTGTCCATTCTGGAAAAGGACGCATTCCAGTTCAGCGGTTCCGATCTGTATGCAGGCTATATTTTTCTCCAGGATTTTTTCTCCAATGAGTTTTCCTCGGATCCGGACAAAATGCCGGAGCATCATGTGCATAAAAGTATCAAGGCATTTATCAATGAGGCGATTCTCATGCCGCATCCCACGCTGCCGGACCGGTACAATCTGACATCCGCTGGTTTCAGAAAACTG
Source organism: uncultured Desulfobacterales bacterium (assembly GCA_964505535.1). Classification (GTDB taxonomy): domain Bacteria; phylum Desulfobacterota; class Desulfobacteria; order Desulfobacterales; family Desulfococcaceae; genus JAABRU01. Next base: position 4,399 of record CAZDIU010000164.1, read on the forward strand.
AAACTCTTTGCGGGATTTCTCAGCGCGTATTTTGAATCCTACTGGGTTGCCCTGCATTTTTTCATCCGCTATCCCAGAGATTTTGTGGAAGCAGGGGACAGGGTGAAAAAAATCCAGACCATGGGAAACCGGATGTTCAAACGAAAGGAAATCGAACGTCCTGAGGCGTTGTCTCTGATCAACTGCAAAAACGCTGTGGATTTTTTCATCTCCAAAGGCGTGAAGGGATCAGAAGATGAGGAGCAGGCTGAATTTTACAAAAAGAAAATCCGCAGATATCTGGACCTGCTGCAGATATGAAGGCGCTGATTCTTGCCGCGGGACTGGGAACCCGCCTTCTTCCCTATACCCGGCATACACCCAAACCGCTTTTTCCTGTGGGGGGAAAACCCCTGCTGGAGATTCATATAAAAAATCTGGTTTCAGCAGGATGTGAGAGCATTGTCATCAACACCCATCATCTGCATGAGCAGATTGCAGAATACCTTGCCGCACAGTCCTGGCCGGTTCCAGTCAGGGCTGTGCATGAACCCCTGATTCTGGGAACAGGCGGAGCCATCCGCAATGTCGCGGATTTCTGGGATCACCGGGCTTTTGTGGTCATCAACAGTGATATTCTGACCGACATTGATCTCCGGAAGGTGTATGATTTTCATCTCTGCCACACCCATCCGGTGACACTCGTCCTGCACGACACACCGGAATGCAACCATGTTTCTGTGTCTGAAGAGGGATTTGTCACCGGTTTTCATGAACCTGCCGACTCCCTGCGCCGTGCCTTTACCGGCATACAGGTGCTCAATCCCCCTGTGCTCAATTTTATTCCTTCTCATGGATTTTCCAGCAGCATTGATGTGTACCGGCAGATGCTCACCGCAGGAATGCGGATCAAAGCCTTTGACGCGGGCAGAGCTTTCTGGCGGGATTTGGGAACGCCGGAGCGATACCGGGAGGCTGTGCGGGAAAATATGAAGGCAGAAACCTTTCGTGCGGCATTTCCCGGTCTTTCTCCCGGATATACAGAAGAAACGCGGCTGAAAGGAGACGGATCTGACCGGGAATGGCGCAGGTTCACCGGTCAGGGCAAATCCCTTGTCATGGCGGATCACGGCATTCGGATGCAGAAAAACACAGCAGCGGAATGCGATTCTTTTGTGAATATTGGCAGACATCTGCACCGGCAGGGAGCGGCTGTTCCCCGGATTTGGCTGCATGACTGTTTTTCCGGCATGGTGTTCATGGAAGATCTGGGCGATACGCGTCTGCAGGATGCGGTTTTGCATGCGGAAAATGCAGGAATCCGGGCATTGTACCGGAAGGTGATTGATCGACTGACTGATCTGTGGCTTTGCGGAGGGGAAAATTTTGATCCGAAATGGTGCTGGCAGACCGGCCATTATGATCGGGAACTGGTTCTGGAAAGGGAATGCCGTTATTTTTCAGACGCATTTCTGAAAGGATATGCCGGACATGCTGCCTCCCATGCGGATCTTCAGGATGAGTTTGAACATCTGGCAGACAGGATTATGGAAACTGCCTGCACCGCTTTTATGCACCGGGATATGCAGTCGCGCAATATCATGATAAAAGACGGAGAACCGTATTTCATTGATTTTCAGGGCGGACGCATGGGGCCGATCCAGTATGATCTGGCTTCCCTGCTCATGGATCCCTATGTGCGGCTTTCCCGTGCAATGCAGCAGGAACTTCTTGATTACTGCATGGAAAAACTGTCAGAACGGATATCTTTGGATTCCGGGAAATTCCGGAGCGGTTACGCATACTGCGCGCTGTCGAGAAATCTCCAGATACTGGCGGCATTCGCATATTTAAGCAGGGTAAAGAAAAAAACATGGTTTGAAATGCATATTCCGGCCGCATACGCGGGCCTGGTTCAGCAGCTTTCCAATGAAATCGGAAGGGAATTCCCCAAACTGCGGCGGGCAGTTGCGGACTGCGAAAAAGTGATCGCGAACTGATTTGAAAAATCGGACAGAAGGTCACAGTGCACACGCAGATCCTTCAAAAAAACACATAATTTCAGAGGATAAAAAAACAAAAAGGCTTCCTGCGGCAGAACCCGGAAGCCTTTGTTTCCTGTTGGTGCCGGGGGCGGGAATCGAACCCGCATGAAGTTGCCCTCGGAGGATTTTGAGTCCTCTGCGTCTACCAGTTTCACCACCCCGGCCTGATTTGTGAGGCTCTTATATTGAATTTATCGTTATTTGTCAACAAAATTGCGGGAATGATCGTCAAGTGCCGCAAAAATATCCTTTGCCTGCACAGTTCCCCTCCGCAGAATTTTTGGAAAACCGCTTGTCATATCTGCAACCGTTGATCCGGTTCCGCCTTTCACCACTCCTGCATCAAGTATCAGATTTGTTTTTTCCGCAATGAGCGCATCCAGCCGGGAAATCCGGTCACATCCGCCTGTCCCGGAAATGTTCGCGCTGGTTCCGGTAATCGGCCCTCCCGCAGCTTTGGCAAGCGCTGCAGCCACAGGATGTCTGCACAAACGGACACCGATTTTTCCTGTTCCGGCTGTCAAGGCAGAGGGAAGTTCGGGTTTTGCTTCCAAAACGATGGTCAGTCCTCCGGGCCAGAAATGCTGCATAAGTCTGCGGGCTTGCGGAGGAACCGATTTCACCAGCCTGTCCAAATCTCTGAAATCTGAAATCAGCACCAGAATGGCTTTCTGATGGGATCGTCCCTTTATTTCAAAGAGTTTCCCAATGGCATCCGGATTGAACGCATCTGCTGCCAGTCCGTACAGGGAAGAGGTGGGAAATACCACCACTCCCCCTTTGCGGATGATACCGGCAGCTTCTCTGATTATCCCCTCTTCCGGAAATTCCGGGTTTATATGCCGTAGGTTCAGAAAATGCACGAGAGTTTTTCCGCTTTGCGTTCCACTTCCTTTGCCATGTCGGATTTGAACGCGGTCAGCATTTTGCCCATTTCCGGATCAGAAAGTGCCAGAATCTGCACAGCCAGAATCGCGGCATTTCTGGCTCCGGATTTTCCGATGGATACGGTCGCGACAGGAATGCCGGGGGGCATCTGCACAGTGGAAAGCAGGGAATCCAGACCCTGCAGACAGGAGGAATCAATGGGAACCCCGATAACCGGCAAAATGGTATGCGCGGCAAGAACACCGGCAAGATGTGCTGCGTGTCCCGCGCCTGCAATGATGACTTTCATGCCCCGATCTGCGGCTTCTTTGGCAAATGATGCCGCTCTTTCAGGACTGCGATGCGCAGATGCCACTGTGATTTCATGGGGAATGCCGAATTTTTTCATCACAGCCACGGATTCCTCCATGACTTTCAGATCCGAATCACTGCCCATGACAATGCCCACCAGCGGTTTCTGCTCAAATCGTCTGAGTGCTTTTTTGCCAATGTCTTTGCGAAAGTGGACCTCTTTCCAGGTGATTTTTTCCACAGCCTGATAGGCTTTTTTTATGGCTTTTTCCACTGTGTCGCCCAAAGCGGTGACACCCAGCACCCGGCCTCCGGAGGTGACAATGCCTTTGTCTGTCGCGGCTGTTCCCGCATGAAAAACAAACACATCTTTCATTTTGGCAGCCTGATCCAGTCCGGAAATCGGGATTCCCTTTTTATAGGAACCCGGATAACCGCCTGATGCCATGACCACGCAGACTGTGGCACGTTCATCAATATCCAGTCTGCATTCATGAAGTTTTCCATCAATGATCGCTTCCATGATGGGAACAATGTCATTTTTCATGCGCATAAGCAGAGGCTGTGCTTCGGGATCTCCGAAACGGCCATTAAATTCCAGCACCCGAATGCGATCTTTGTCTATCATGAGACCGGCATACAGAACGCCTTTGTAAGGACAGCCTTCCGCAGTCATGGCGTTTACAGTGGGAATCATGATTTCTTTCATAATCCGGCTGTGCATGTACCGGTCAATCACAGGCGCGGGAGAATAAGCTCCCATGCCGCCGGTATTGGGGCCTTTGTCCTCATCAAACACAGGTTTGTGATCCTGTGAAGATGGCAGCGGGAGAACGGTTTTTCCGTCCGTGAATGCCAGAAAAGAGGCTTCCTCACCGGTCAGACATTCTTCAATCACAACGGTTTTTCCCGCGTCACCAAAGGCTTTTTCCTTCATAATCTGCTGCAAAGCGTTCAGGGCTTCCTCTTCTGTGGCGCAGACAATCACGCCCTTGCCTGCGGCCAGTCCGTCTGCCTTGACCACAATGGGCGCACCGGTTTTCCTGATGTAACTTTCAGCCTTGGTGTAAGACGTGAAAGTTTCCCCTTTTGCAGTGGGAATGCCGTATTTTTGCATCAGATTTTTTGCAAAGGATTTGCTGGATTCAATCTGCGCGGCTTTCTGAGAGGCACCGAAAATCCGAAGTCCCTCTTTTTCAAACAGATCCGTAATGCCTGCGGAAAGAGGGCCTTCGGGGCCGACCACAGTGAGATCAATTTTCTCTTTTTTGGCAAATGCCAATAATTCTTTGAGATTTTCCGCATCAATGGGTACGCATTCCGCCATTTCCGCAATGCCCCCGTTGCCGGGCGCGCAGTAAATCTTTTTCACTTTGGGACTCTGGCGGATTTTCCAGATCAGGGCATGTTCTCTGCCCCCGCCGCCGATGACCAGTATTTTCATTGTGCAAACCTCCGTTGGGGATGTCAGATTTCGGGTTTCGTTTTCATTGGGAATATCTTAAAGGTGAAGAATCTGAAACAATCATCATTTTTTCATTATCCATTCCACTTCATCCCTGAAATCATCCGGATCATAGTTTTATAGTTTTAATTATCCGTTTTTATTAATAATATTTTCTTTCATCCATTGAATAAAATCAGAAAATTCCATTTCTTCAGTTAGTTCAATATCTGTTTTGTCATTAAGATGGAGATGCGGTATGTGCTTTCCTGCATACTCTCTGCCTATTTTACCATATCTGAGTCGGATTGCACGGGGATCAGGAGCATTGTCAAATCCTGCCACAACCCGATTTTCCTTCAGAATATAATACCGATATTTTCTTATTTCATCGCTGAACAGTTCTGTTACAAAAAGCTGATACAGACCGTATTTCCCCGCAATCTGCAAAATTGCCCTTTCAGGAGTAATATCTGTATGATATTCAATATCATCAAAAATGGAACGGGCGGAAATTATGACATCAGCAAAATATTGTGAAGTTTTTTTGTCCAATCATCAATTCCTTTATGACAAAACTCCCATTCAGCCAGATCAATTTCCCACATTTTGTTCACATTGTTTTCTGTATAAACAGCAAAATCTTCATCTTCTGCCATACGATGGGAAAATGATGTATAATCACAGTGGTATTTTGCTTCAAACAGCACTTCTTTTTTTCTCATTTCCGCTATTTTTGATGTAATCAAATCAATCAGATATTTTTGCAAAGCAGTATCAACGGCTGCCTGCAAATCTTTTCCGAATGAATGCAATACTTCACTGTAGTTACTTTTTATGACTGCATTTGCCATGTCCATAATTTCTGTATCCCTGATGAATTTTGCTAAAAGAGCAATGACAATATTGGTATCCAAAAAAAAATCAGAATCCATAAAGTGATAACATTATCAACTGGTTTGACTCCTGTCAAATTTCTCCGAAAGTTCCGATTTTTTTATTTTCGGTCAGTTGCTTATCATAAGGGATAAGCGAAAATTGATACAGACTGATTTTGTGCATCTGTACTGATTCATGTTCCTATGGTTCCTTCATATAAATCCTGCATGGAAAAACACAGATCATAATCATTCCAATCCAGCCGACCATGTGCAATGGAAAAATCCTTAAAGAGTTTTGGATCAAAATATTTCTTTATCTCAGGATGATGTGAATTTTTTAAAAACATCTCAAAATTTACAGTCTGTTCTGCTCCGTCACTGAACCACAGGCGGATTTTGTACTGGGGAACATATTGGGCTTCTGTTACATTAACAACAGCATTGTCTGAAAGAGTCTGATGAATCATAACAGATTATCACTTCAATTTTCATGCTAATTTTTCCCAATTACCTGAAACCTTTGTTTTAAACCGATCAAATATGTCCTGAATTTTTTCGATTCCGAAATCAGACGATTTTTCTTTTCCTCATCAAAATTGGCAGTCCGTTTCCATTCACCCCGCTCAACGGATTCCATCAGTTCTTTTTCTTCCTCATCCAAATAGTTGAAAGGGGCTTTCACAGCTTCATCTCTTCAGACAGTTTTTTTGTGTATTTTCTGCTTGGACAGGCCGTTTTCAGAAAAATTTCGTTTTCTGATTCCACAAAAGGAACAAGATACACATATTCATTGAAATTAACTGCATAAATTTTCTGTCCCCTGTATTTTTCCTGATTGGGATGTTCAACAATTTTCATCGTCATATTTTTTCAATATCATGCGGATTTGTTCAGATGAAACATCGGATTGTTCATTTTTTGAATAAATCGTAATCAGAATAACATCATTATGCGTTTTCAAATAGTAAATAAATCGGTAGCCAGATCGTTTCCCTTTGCGGATGTCTGAATTTCTGACCCGTACTTTAAAAAGGGTGTATCCTTTTGTTCCGGGAATCTGATCACCGATAAAGTTGCCTTTTTCAATTTCACTTATGACAGGCTGAATATCTGAGCGAATATGTCGGTATTTCTTTGCCAATTCACGTAAATTTCTTTTAAATTCAGGAGTAAATCTGACAGTTACCATTGATTTTCCCTCAGTCTGCATCAATTCCTTTCCACAAGTCTTCCAATGGCATGGTTTCACCGGACATAGCCTCTTTCCATCCTGTCCTGAAACTGTCCTCTGCCGGTTTTAATGTCACACTTTCGCGGAAAGCACGAATAATATGTAATAAGGCTGGCAGATATTCTTCCGGTGTTGCCTTTATTTCTTTAATAAGTAAATTTTCATATGTAATAGGGTAGTTTCCCATTATATGCCTCGATAACGCCTGAGTATCAAATAAAAAAAATTTTATGATAAATTTTAACTGTAGGAGTTATGCAGTTGAATTTTAACATATTTGATTTTTACAGATGCAAATGTTGTACAGCTCAAATCGCTTCATGCAAAATCAGACAGTTGAAAACCAACTGCGTAACTCCTATATATGTATACCGATACTTGGAACATTTTACTTGTTCCGATGAGGAAATTTTCTGCATGAA
>CAZDIU010000165.1:0-5509 GCA_964505535.1 uncultured Desulfobacterales bacterium
AAAAACCCCTGGTTCTGGTCGCGGATGATGATTTTACCGTAAGACTGCTGGCGTCCCAAGCCCTGGAACAGGCAGGATTTGATGTGCGGGAAGCGGAAAACGGAGAGGATGCCCTGGAAATTTTTGGACAGGACAGCCCTGAAATTGTTCTGCTGGATGTGAAAATGCCCAGAATGGACGGTTTTGAGGCATGCAGGAAACTTCGGGAAAGGCCGGACGGGGCCAATGTGCCGATCCTGATGATCACGGGTGTGGATGATCTGGATTCCATTCAGATGGCCTATGATCTGGGCGCAACGGATTTCATGAACAAGCCCATCAACTGGCTGATCCTCACCCAGCGGGTGCGCTACATGCTCCGGGCCAGCAGCAATGTGGAAAAACTCAGAAAAAGTGAGGCCGGACTTGCTGTTGCCCAGAAGATCGCGCGCATGGGGAACTGGGAAATGGATCTGACGGAAAACATTTTCCGCTGCTCAGCCGAAATCTGCCGGATATACGGCTATGATCTTCCGGATGGCATTCAATCCCTGGAAGATCTTTGCAGAACTGTTCATGACGAGGATCGGGAAGATGTGGAAAAACTCTTTGAGCAGGCGCGAAACCGGGGAATCCCCTTTCGCCGGGATCACCGCATTCTTCTGCCGGACGGAAAAATCCGTTATGTGCAGCATCAGGCAAAACCTGTTTCTGATGACAGGGGAAGAGTCCGGCAGTTTATGGGAACGGTTCAGGACATTACTGAAAGAAAACTTGCGGAATCTTTGGAGACCGACCGGAACCGGGTGCTGGAAATGATCATCCGCAATGAGCGCTTAAAGGATATTCTGGGTCAACTGATCCGGATCATTGAAAAACAGACTCCGGATATTGTGTGTTTTTTCACATTCCTGCGGGACGGCCAGCTTTCCCTGCAGGCTGCCTCTGCTTCTCTGCCCTCTTTTTTGCACGAAATTGACGGTCAGGCAGTGGGTTCCGGTTCCGGAAGCTGCGCGGCCATGGCAGCCTATACCGGGCACAGGATTGCCGTGGATGACATTACCCTCAGCAGCCTGTGGGAAGGCAGACGGGAAACGGCACTGGAGCACGGGATCCGGGCCTGCTGTTCCCTGCCCTTCATTTCCGGCAAAGGTCAGATACTGGGGACAGTGTCCGTATTTTACTCCCGGGTACGAAAGGCTGATGAAAGTCATTTCAGTTTTTTGGAAGCCATTTCCAAACTCGCTGCCATTGCAGTTGAAAAAAGCCGTCTTTCAGAACAGTTGGAACATCAGTCCCGTCATGACGTGCTGACCGGCCTTTCCAACCGGGCTGCGCTGACAGAATATCTGGAAAGGGCCATTGTCCGGCTGGCAGAACCGGAGGAAAAAATTGCGATCTTTTTCATTGATCTGGATCGCTTCAAATATATCAATGATTCTCTGGGACATCTCATCGGTGACCGCATTCTCCTGGATGTCACCCGGCGGATGAAGGAATGCCTGGGGGAAAAAGGAATGATCGGGCGCACGGGCGGGGATGAATTCATGTACATCACAGACAGTTTCAGGGGCAGGGAGGAAACAGCCGCACTTGCTGCCCGGATTCCGGATATATTTTCCCAGCCTTTTTACCACAGGGATCGGGAGCTGTATATCAGCGCGAGCATAGGCATCACTGTCTGCCCGGATGACGGAACTGATGCCATGACATTGCAGAAAAACGCGGATACCGCCATGTTTTACGCAAAAAACGAAGGCGGAAACCGTTTCCGCTTTTTCTCTGCGGAAATGAATGCAGCCGCGATTGAACGGCTGGAAATTGAAAATGAACTGCGCAAATCTGTGGACGCTGGAAATTTTGAACTCCATTACCAGCCCAAATATGATCTGGAGTTTGATGTTCTCCAGGGCTTTGAGGCTCTGCTGCGCTGGAATCATCCGGTTCTGGGCCGTGTGCCGCCCTTCAAATTCATTCCCATTGCCGAGGAAAGCGAACTGATCATTCCCATCGGGACCTGGGTGCTGCACGAGGCCTGCCGCCAGAATGCAGAATGGGAAAAAAAAGGTTACGGCAAACTGAAAATAGCGGTGAATGTTTCCATGGTGCAGTTTTTTCAGGAGGATTTTGTGGATATTGTGAAAAATGCTCTTGAAAAGCACAATCTGCCTTCGCACCGGCTGGAACTGGAACTTACGGAAAGCATGGTAACAAAGGACATGACCTTTCTGATTCAGCGTCTTGCGGAACTGCAGTCATTGGGGGTTATCACCAGCATTGATGACTTTGGAACCGGTTATTCCTCCATGTCCTATCTGGATCAGCTTCCCATCCATTACCTGAAGATTGATCAGTCCTTTGTCCGCAAACTGGGTGCAGATGAGGAAACAGACACACGGACCCGCACCATGATCCGATCCATGATCAAGCTGGGCCATGATCTGCATCTGGCTGTTGTGGCTGAAGGCATAGAAAGTCCCCATCATCTGGATTATCTCAGGGGACTGGGCTGTGATATCGGTCAGGGATATTATTTCAGCGTTCCCCTGGCCGCAAAGGAGGTGGAGGAAAAGATTCTGCGCAAATCCGCACAGGAAGAATTTTTATGAAACACTGTTCATGGTTGCTGCTGTGTTTGTTTTCCCTCGCTGTGCTGAGCGGATGCACCGGATACAGAGGGCATATGTTTATGAAATCTTTACAGGAAAAACCAATGATTGATGAAGCTGATTACAGGATTTACAGGGGAAACGGAAATGCCGCGGGTTTGGCCGATATTGTCAACGCATCTGAAAATGCGGATGTGATCTTCATCGGAGAAAGTCACGGTGATCCGGCCGCGCATTTTCTGGAGGAAAAGATTTTCAGGGAAATTTATCTCAGTTCCTCCAAGAAGAAGGATGTCCGGGCCTTTCTCCTTTCTCTGGAGATGTTTGAACGGGATGTGCAGCCCGTGATGGACGAATATCTTGCGGATCTGATCAGTGAAAGGCATTTTCTGGATTCAGCCCGGCCCTGGCCAAACTACCGGAGAGACTATCGCCCTCTGGTTGAATTTGCAAAGGAAAACCATATTCCGGTCATTGCGGCCAATGCGCCCGGACGTTATGCCAACCGGGTTTCCCGGCTTGGGCCCCAGGCTCTGAAGGATCTGCCTCCCTCAGCCAAAAACTGGCTTCCCCCTCTGCCGTATGCTGCCGCGTCTCCGGCATACCGGGAAAAGTTTAAAAACTTCTGGGAGGAAACTGAAAAAAAACGGGCGGAAATGAAGGAAAAGGGGCATAAAATGCCGCAAGCACATGCAGCAAGCCCCAAAGAACAGTTTCAGTTTGAGCATCTTCTGGCAGCCCAGTCCCTGTGGGATGCCTCGATGGCTCACGCCATTTCTCTGGAAATAAAGAAAAATCACGGTGTGCAGGTTCTTCATGTCAATGGTCAGTTTCACAGCGCGCAGGGGCTGGGAATTCCCGAACATCTGCATGCTTACTGTCCGGATGTGCGAATTTTGACGATCACTGTTCTGCCGGTGAACGGTTTCCCGGATTTTCCGGATGAGGCACAGGGCGCTGGGGATTTTGTCATCCTGACTGATCCGAAACTGCTTTGGCCGCTTATGGGAAGGGGAGCCTGATTTCCTGTCATGGGAAACAGACTCCCATCATTGTGACTGTCCTTGCTGCCCTTTTCTTCCGCTGATCAGAAAGGCAAGTTCGCTCAGTATTTCCCGCATATGTTCTGTCTGAAATTTCATTTCTTCGGAACCGGAGGAAAATTCTTCCGCATTGGCCGCATTCTGCTGGGTAATTTTTTCGATTTCTGAGACAGCCCTGCGTATCTGATCTGTGCCCTGTGCCTGCTCTTCGGCTGAGGCAGATATTTCTTCCATAATCTGAATGATTTTCCGGGAAATCTCAGAATTTTTGTGCATAACCTCCTGCACCTGCCGGTTGGTCTGATGGGCCTGTGCAATCTGCCTTTTTGTTTTCTGAATCAGTTCCTCGCTGTTTCCGGCAGCCTCGGCAGAACGCATGGCCAGGCTTCTGACTTCATTTGCCACAACAGCGAACCCTGCCCCGGCTTCCCCGGCTCTGGCTGCCTCCACAGAAGCATTGAGAGACAGCAGGTTTGTCTGAAACGCGATTTCATTGATGGTCTTGATGATTCTGACATTTTCCTCTCCGGTGTTCACCGTGTCTTCCAGCACCGTTGTCAGCTTTGCCATGCCCTGTTCCACCATTTCCAGACTGGGGGACAGATCTTTGTGTATCAGACGGGTTCCGTCCGAAGAACGGTCCGCATTCTGCCGGGTCATGGCAGAAATCTCTTCCAAAGATGCAGAGGTTTCCTCGGTGGACGCGGCCTGTTCCGAAGTTCCCTGGGCCAGTGTTCTGCTGGCTGAGGCAATCTCATCCGCGGCAAAATGGATCTGTCCCGCTCTCTGCTCCATTTCCCCGATAATCCTGCTTATGGGCCGGGTGAGAGTGCGGGAAAAGAAAAACAGAGCCCCGACAGTGAACACCAGGGAAACAAACCCAACATTGAGAATGATATTGCGCATGGTGTAAACCGGTTTGAGAAACTCTTTCTCATCCTGCGTAATCACCACATACCACTGTGTCAGGGGCACAGGCGCATATCCTGCGACCTTGCTGACACCTTTGAATGTATAAAACTCCGCGCCGGTTTCTCCGGACATCATGGATTTGGCAATGACTTCCATTCCTTTCAACTGATTCACGTTGGCAGAAAAAGGCAGACTCTTGTCCGGATGATCAATGCAGAGTCCGGTTCTGTCCAGCACATATCCGTAACCGGTACTCCCGATTTTCATGGTGGTGATGCGTTCTGTGAGAAAATGTATCTTCAGGGTGCTTCCAATCACTCCTGTAATGGCTCCCCCCTCAGAATACACCGGAACGGCAATGACAAGTCTGGGCTCATTGCTCACTCTGGATATGACGATTTCCGGCATTGCTGTTTTTCCGCTGAGGGCCTTCTGAAAATAATTCCGATCTGCGATGTTGATTCCCTTTGTCTTTCCTCTGATGCCGTCAGAGAAAATGACTCCATTGGCGTCTGCCGCAAAGATTTGTTCATAGAATTCAGAATTGCTGTTCATAAACTTTTGGAGCTTGTAATCCAGTCTTGATATTTCGGCAGAAGCCGCATCAATTCCATGCTCATGCACCTTTGCCGTGACTTCCATGGTGGTGTTTCCTGAGGAGATTTCCGATACCAGCTTGATTTCCTGATCTATGACAATCTGAATCATGGCGGCCATGTCGGTTGCAATCCGGACAGCAGTATTTTCAGAAGATTCTTTCAGGGAATCTGAAACACGGGTCAGAGAGAAATACATTACCGCAAGAAGGGGCAGCAGCACAATGACAACCCCGCCCAAAACCAGTCTGAATGTAAGTGACATTTTTTTCATTTTCCTTTTCACGTTCTTTTCCCTTTTCCGTCAGCTATTGCACTGTTTCATCTAAAATTGTAGGTCGGGTTAGCGGAGCGTAACCCGACATTCTGA
>CAZDIU010000165.1:5609-11575 GCA_964505535.1 uncultured Desulfobacterales bacterium
ACTGTTTCATCTAAAATTGTAGGTCGGGTTAGCGGAGCGTAACCCGACATTCTGAAATTCCGCAGGATATACCAACAATTTTAAGTGAAACGATGCACTATTTACAAAAGCGTCTTTTCGATATTGACACTTTCCTCATCCGGAATATCCGGCATCTGACATTCCCGCTGCTCCCCGGTTCCGGGAAGCTCGTCAGACAGGAACCCCCATTCGGGTTTGTACATGGCATTCACAACCACCCGGAACATCAGGAGCATGAGTTCATATGCCGACATGACCGGCCGCTGTTCCGGCAGGCTGATGACAGCCCTGATCTGAGCATATTCCTGTCTCATCCTTCCCAGTATTCCAAAAAGACGGATAATCTGTTCTCTTGCAGAAGGCAGCGTGCATGGAACATTTTCATTTCTTTCCCATTGATTCTTCCATTGTTTCAGGGTTTCCTGATCCGCAGTGCGCAGATTTTCCCGGCTGTTGGAGCTCCGGAATATCTGCTGGGCAGAAACAATGGTCTGAATGCGCCGGGATATGCCGGAAAGCGTTTTTTCTGCTTCTGCTGTAAGCATCTGCCGGACAGGTTCCGAAAGCGGGATGACAACAGAGCAGAGAAATTCCTTATGAGTTTCCACTCTCTCATAAAACTCTCCGGAAGTCCTGAACCAGAATATCCGGTTGCACTGTGCAAATGCTTGGACTCTGCTCATGCTGCGTTTCATGGACTCTCTGACAATCCGGGCCATGCCCGGAACCAGTTTTTCTGTTTCCCTGGCCAGGCGTTTTCCTGTGATTACATTGAAAATCATGCTGTTGACAGCCTGCCAGTCCTGCAGATGCAGAATTCGGCTCAGATCTTCATAGGTTCGCCTCAGCAGTTCATTTCTGAACAGGTGTGAAGGTGTGGCATAGGAGGGCGTTCCGGCCAGCATGGGCTGGGAAATTTTTCCCTTTTCTCCGGTTCTGTAAACCACAGCCGTTTCAAAGTCAATCAGTCCGATGGAATAATCAGCCGGTGTGGTCAGCAGTACCGGATTTTCCGATATGTTTCCCGAAATAAATACATTGTCCGGTTTCAGATCCCGGATTGCAACCCCCTTTTCTCTCAGTGTGGCCAGGAGAGAAAGCAGATTGGCGACAATGCCGCGCATGGCCGCTTTGTTCTGCTGAAAATTTTTTTCACGGATATGCTCTTTTACCGTATTCCTGTAACTGCGCACAGTCTCCTTTTCACATCTGATGCTTTTCTCAATAATTCCTTTCACTCCCCCCAGCATTTCCTCACGGAAAAATTCTGCATCCGGATCCGCTTCCTTTTCTCCAAGATGCGTCAGAAACCACAGCTTTTTCTCGTATGACGTAATGTGCGGCCATTTTTCCTTTCCGGGAAGGAGTGCAAATTTTTCTTCATATGCGGCATACATCTCACTGATACGGTAAAAAACAGAAGCACCGGTCTTTCCATACACATCCTCAAACTGTGCAGGATGATCCAGCATACTGATATGAGATAAAATCTCATTATATATATCCGGCTTTCTGAAATGCATGTCTTTGATAATCTGCCCCAGAAAGGCATATCTTGCCAGACTGGAAAAAAAGACAAAACGGTTTCCTATTTTAAGATAATTCTGGTATTCTTGGAAGATCCTGAGTTTTTCAATGCAGCGTTCTTCAAATTTTTCCGGCAGGTAAGAGGCATCATGGGAAAAAAACGGTATTTTTTTCAGTATGGCCGAAACAGTCGGGGTGATGCACCGGATTTCCGGCCCCAGCGTTGAAGCAATATCCCTTTCCATTCGGATATTTTTGATATAATTTGCAAAATCCCGAACCGGTTTGGGCGGAATCTTCACCACCAGCACATCGTCGTAAATAACTTTGTAACACTTGCTTTTGCTGCCGGTATCCTCGCCCAGAGGCCCGATGGTCATCCGCCGGGTAAACCATCGGCTGCCCCGTTTCAGACGGAATTCATAAATGGTGTCCGCATCCGGAAAAGCCACAGGAACAAATTCCCCCGGATTTGCGGATGCATTCATCTGCATCTTGTAGATATTCAGAAAAAAGTGCAGTATGTCTGTGCAGGTGATTTCAGTCATGGCGTATCTGTGAATCATTCTTATCAGAATATCTTATTCCTCTTCAATACTTTTTTGTATGCTGTCTGTTTCTGACAGCAGGGATTTTCTCTGCCGGCAGTCTGGAGAATATAAATCCTTTCAGCAGGATTTTCAAAATTCTGTGCTGAAAAAAATGTGGTTTTATAATCCGGTTCCTGCTATAATGAACAGACTGAAAATATATTGTTTCATCCGGGACTCCAAACAGAAAGTCTGGGCATGCGCGGATTTGGCAGACTTTCTGTCTGGCACTCCCCTGGCTCCGTAAGGGAATGACGGTCCACTGATGCCGTGAAAAAAACATGCAACTGTGTTCAGGGTTTGCAAAAAAATAACCTGTACAATTTTTCTGTCCGGAAACCCTGAGGGTTTTGAAAACCTCAGGGTTTATCCGGTCAGTTGCGTAACTCCCAGGATTATTTTGATACAGACCCTTAACAGCATAAAAAGGAAAAAATATGAATCAGGCAAATTCCTATATCATGCGCTGCACATCCTGCGGAACCCGGAACAGGATTCCGGCAGAAAAAGTCGGGCAGACCGCCACCTGCGGCAGGTGCAGAGATTCCATTGACACCTCGGTGCTGAATATGGCTCATCCGCTGGTGGTGACGGACAGCAGTTTTCAGGATCAGGTTATCCGTTCTCCTCTGCCCGTACTGCTGGACTGCTGGGCTCCCTGGTGCGGGCCCTGTCACATGATGGGGCCTGTTATGGATCAATTGGCGGCTGAATGGAAGGGAAAAATTCGGGTCTGCAAGATGAATGTGGATGAAAATCCCGGCACATCCGCCCAGTATCAGATACGGAGCATCCCCACCCTGCTGATTTTTGACAGGGGACTGCTGCAGGACAGCCTGGCCGGTGCGCTGCCCAAACACAGCATTATTCAGGCCATGAAAGCGTATCTGTAGATGAGTGTTCAAACAGGATATGAACTTCTTGCACAAAGGATAGCGCAGATATTCCGCGAGGGTCTGCATCCGGATGCAGAGGCTGTGCATTACATCTGTTCTGTTTTTTCCAACCCAAGCCTGCCGGAAATTGCGGACATACTGGCTGATGATGAAAATCCGGAAAACAGCCCCCTGATGGAACTGATATTCTTTCCGAATGAACATATGCAGTTGGGGCTGGAGGATCTGCTGGAGCAGGAGCTTTACGAAGAAGATGACCGGGAAAGGACATTGCAGTATCTGTACCGTGATTCAGTGGAGGCAAAAATCATCTTTCCGGTTCAGGGTGAACTGACTGTCCCGGTTCCCCGCTGGGCAGCAGAAGGATTTCTCCGGCGGCTCAGTATTGCCAAAAAAACGGACAAACGGATTCTTGAGGCCATTGAGAAACATGTTCCCTCAGATTTCCGGAATATCCTCAAAGTCCGTGTGCGCAATGCCCGTTTTGTGCAAAGTGAAAAAAATGTCCGTTTTCTCTGCCATTTTCTGGAAAGAACCCAAGCGGTTCTGCCGGATGCCCCGGAACTTTCTGATTATGTGCTGCGGTTTCTGACACAGATCCGGGAAAGCGATCAGATATACAGGGCCTTGATGGACAGAAAGAAAACCTGTTTCCGCTGTCTGGATCAGAATATCCGCTTTGAACAGCAGTTGGGAAGGGGCAATATGGAAATTCTGCTGCTGCAGGGCATCCGGCCCCCGCAGATGACACGGGATGCGGCCCTGAAAGAAATGGCTGTTATTGACCGGATCAGCTATGCAGTATTCGGCAGAACCGAGAATCTGGATCCCGCGTTTGCCGACACTGAAATTATGGAACCTTCGGATATGGCGGATCTGATCCGGAAATTGTCATAACAGTATAATATCAATTCGCCATTGATCTGAAACACAGGTTTTTCTGAACACACGAAAACTTCTTTTTGCCTGCCTGCAGGTGTCTTTTCAATGGGGAATCGGTATAATTCTCCACATCAAACTGCCCTGTCTCCTTTTGGAGTGCCAATCCTGCCCTGCCTCCGTCAATGGCAGGATTGAGACTAAACCTGTCTTTCCCTCACAAAGATAACAACTCGGTTGAATCTGCGCCCTGTTTATGGTTTTGTGACTTGCGGATTCAACGAGAATCATGGTAAGGGGAAAAAATGAACGCAATGCCGTTTCCTTAAGTAAAAATTCCCCTCCCCCGGCGGGAGGGGAGCCTTAAGGAAACGGCATTGAAAATGAACGGACCTGATGACTGGCAGATTGCCCGTGATAAAAACGGAAAATCAGCATTTGTGAGGGTCTCCTATGAGGATTTCCCAAAAGACAAGGAAAAAAAATGAATCTTAATTTCAGTAAGGTGCTGGTGACAGGCGGTGCAGGGTTTATCGGTTCCCATCTTGCAGAGGCACTGGTTGACGGACTGAGCGGGAAAAGCGGGGAAGTCCGGGTGGCGGACAATTTTTCCACCGGTCATCTGTCCAATCTCAGCCATCTGAAAGACAAAATCATGCTGTATGAAGGAGATATTCGGGATCAGGAATTCATGAACCGGGCTGTCAAAGGCTGTGATGTGATTTTTCACGAGGCTGCGGAAGTGTCTGTCACCCGTACCGTGCAGGACCCGATCACCTCCGCGCAGATCAATGACATGGGAACCCTGCAATTGCTGGAAACCGCCCGGCAGCATGGCGTGAAACGCGTGGTATTTGCCTGCTCCTCAGCCGTTTACGGAGATGATCCCCACATGCCCAAACGCGAGGATATGGTTCCCAAACCCATGAGTCCCTATGCAGTGCAGAAACTCACCGGTGAATATTATGCCAGGATTTACAATGATCTTTACGGACTGGAAACCGTGAGCCTGCGCTATTTCAATGTTTACGGCCCCCGTCAGGACCCGTCTTCACCGTATTCAGGTGTGATTTCCATTTTCATGGACAAAGCCGCGAAAAAACAGCGTCCCGTGATTTACGGAGACGGGGGGCAGACCCGTGATTTTGTTTTTGTGAAAGATGTGGTGAAAGCCAACCTGCTTGCGGCTTCCATCCCCGGCATTGGCGGACAGAAATTCAATGTGGGCATTGGAAGCAGCGTGAGCATTAATCAGTTATGGGAAATGATTTCCCGCCTGTCCGGTCTGGACATGGCTCCGGAACACGGCCCCGCGCGTGCCGGAGACATTCGTGATTCCCTGTCTGACATTTCCCGCGCAAAATCCCTGCTGGGATTCTCACCGGAATATTCCTTTGAAAAAGGGCTTGAAATCACAATGCAGTGGTACAAAAACAAAAGCTGAATGCCTAAAATCCTTTCCGGCTGTCCTGAACCATTATTCACATGATTAAAGGATTTGCAGGATTTTTCAGTGGGATGCGGCGCAGTTTAAAAACCGGATTTTTCCAAAAAAATCCGGTTTTTCATAAAATCCTGTAAATCCTTGTATTGTGTGAACAGGATTATGCAGGATTGAACAGGATTGACAGGATAAAGACAGGCATTTCCACCATTTAATCCTGTAACTCCTGTATAATCCTGTATAATCCTGTTCAGCGGATAAAAAATCAGACAAAGCAGAGTTCAGACAGACTGCCCCGATTGTCTGAACCATGATTCACATGATTAAAGGATTTGCAGGATTTTTCAGTGGGATGCGACGTATTTAAAAAACCGGATTTTTCCAAAAAAAATCAGGTTTTTCATAAAATCATGGCAATCCCTTAATCCTGAAAATCATGGTTCAGACAGAGACCTTTGCGCCTCATTTGTGTCCTTTGCGGTTAAACCAATCATCCAACAGCATTTCTGCATTGACTTTTCTGCCGTTACAGCGGTAAAATGGATATAAGTAAAGCAACATAAATTTTCGGGTGCAAAGTTTTCAGAACAACCGGATTTTTCCGGAAAA
>CAZDIU010000166.1:0-11568 GCA_964505535.1 uncultured Desulfobacterales bacterium
TTTTCCGGAAAAATCCGGTTTTTTTATACCTGAAAACTTTCGGTTGGGTACTTAATATGAACGGAAGATCGATGTTATAAATCCCGGAAAGAGAGCAAAGAGGAAGAAGGGTTGGCAGATCGGAAAGATTCCCGGTTTTCATTTCTCATCAGGAACATTTCCGATCTGCTGAAAATATGCGGCAGTTTCCGCCTTACTGCTGAATATATTCCGGATATACAGGTTCATACATCTGGGAACGGATACAGGTTGCCAAATCAGCGGGCCGGGGAATTCCGGCAAGACCTCTTTCAAAAGACACATTGGCAACCGCTGTGGCAATTTCTGCCGAAACTTTGCGGATTTGGGTCAAAGCGGGATAAATGGAGCCTTTGCGGTAATCCTCTTCCATCACCTGTGCGGCCAGTTCCTTTGCCGCAACCAAAAACATTTCTGTGCTCACTTTTTTGGCACGAGCGGCAATCACTCCCAGACCGACTCCGGGGAAAATATAGACATTGTTTCCCTGCCCCGGCGCAAAGGTTTTTCCCCTGTATGTGACAGATGCAAACGGACTGCCGCTGGCAAAGATCGCACGGCCCTCTGTCCATTGGCAAGCCTCCTCTGCTGTGCATTCGGAATTTGCCGTGGGATTGGAAAGCGCAAATACAATGGGATGCTCATTGTATTTTGCCACAGCCTCCAGCACAGGCCGGGTGAATGCACGGGACTGACCGGATACCCCGATAATGGCTGTGGGTTTCAGGGCATGAACCGCGCTGAGAAAATCCGGAAGAAATTCATGTTCATGAGCATAGTTCTGTTTGTGATCAGGCAGATTTTCCCGCGATTTCACCACCAGCCCTTTGGAATCCACAAACCAGCACCGGGAACGGGCTTCGGTTTCGGGCATTCCCTGCTCCACCAGGGCTGAAACAATGAGATCCCCTATACCGGTTCCGGCTTCTCCGGCTCCGAGAAAGAGGAATTTCTGATCTTTGATTTTTCTGCCCAGCATGCGCATGGCAGAGAAAATCCCGGCCAAAGCCACCCCTGCGGTTCCCTGAATATCATCATTGAAACAGCAGAAGCGATCCCGGTAGGTTTCCAGCAGACGGAAGGCATTGTGATTTCCGAAATCCTCAAACTGCACCAGCGCACGGGGATACACATCCCGCACGGCTGTCATAAATTCTTCCATCAGATCATCATATTCCTGTCCGCGGGGACGCCGGTTCGGCATTCCGAGATACAGGGGATCTCTGAGCATTTCCTCATTGTTGGTTCCCACATCAATGCACACGGGCAGGCAGGACAGGGGATGAATCCCCGCGCAGGCTGTGTAAAGGCAGAGTTTGCCAATGGGAATGCCCATGCCGTTGACACCCAGATCCCCCAGCCCGAGAATGCGTTCCCCGTCTGTCACCACAATAATCCGGACATCTTTGTAAGGCCAGCTTTGCAGAATTTCGCGTATTTTTCCTTTTTTCTTTGCAGCGACAAACAGGCCGTTGGCTTTCCGGAAGATATGGGAAAACTCCCTGCATGCCTGCCCCACTGTGGGCGTATAGATCAGGGGCATCATCTCTTCCAGATTTTCCTCAATCACGCGGTAAAACAGGTTGCGGTTGCGGTCGTACAGGGCCATGAGAGTGATATATTTCCCCAGATCGGTGGGTTTTCTGCGCACGCTCTCCAAAATCCGCTCACACTGCTGTTCCATGGTCAGCACACGCGGCGGCAGCAGCCCCCGGAGACCCAGCATTTCCCTTTCTCTTTCTGTAAACGCCGTGCCTTTGTTCAAAAAAGGATTGCGCAGCAGTTCCATGCCGGTGGGAATTTCTGTCATTTTCAAATCCGTCATTTCTCTTCTCCTTCTGAATATATCAAATTTATTATAAAATAAAATGGCTAAATGGGCTGTCAGATAAGTGCAGATTTCTTATTGCAGCCAGCGGCAGGACTTACGCAGTTGAATTTTGATGATCTCGCAAAAACCCGGAATTTCATTGTCTGCGTCATTCCCGCGAAAACCGGAATCCGGTATGTTCAGCATGTTCCGGGCTCCGGCTTTCGCCGGAGTGACGGATTTCTGACTTGTTGCCGGCTCATCAGTTTTTAAAAATCAGACACCTGAAAAAACAACTGCGTAACTCCTGAGCGGTTTTGGAAAAGCAGAATAAAAAATAATACGCAGATAAGCAAAAGCGGTCAATTAGAGATTTTCTGATTCTGATGTAATACATTTACTTACAGGGGCCAAAGAAATCGCTTTGCAGATTTTGGAAATGGATGCGGTGCATGAGGTGAAAATTCTGTACCAAAATGGACAGTGGATCAAACGGGCTGAAAAAACAGGTACGGGCTTTGAAACCCGCCCTTGACGTTTTTTTCAACCGATTTGAGCCGCTGTCAAAAAAGGTATCCGTTGCCAGACTGCCGCGGTTATGTCATATTCACGGCAAATCAGGATACGGAAAAAAATGCTCACGCAACGATGGGAACAGAGAAAAATGAAACATATGAAAATGCTGCCCCAATCCCTGCAAAAGGTGGCAGAGGAAAAATGGAAGGAATACCGGGCATCTGCGGAAAATGCCGGGATGGAAGCGGTTTTGGATTCCCGATCCGCTGAACTGCTGCAATACGTGTTTGCCTTCAGCGATTTTGCATCCAGACTCTGCATCCGTCATCCGGAAATCCCCCAGGATCTGATCCGCACCGGTGATCTGCACCGCACATATCAGCCGCAGGAATATGCAGTCCGGATTTCCGGACTGCTGGAAGGTCTGGCAGACGAAAGTGATCTGATGCGCATACTCCGCACCATTCGGCAGAGGGAAATGCTGCGGATCGCGTGCCGGGATTTGGCAGGCATTGCTGATTTGGGGGAAGTCATGGCAGAACTGTCGGCCTTTGCCGACGCGTGTGTGGAAGGTGCACTGTCTCTGCTTTACCAATGGCAGTGCACACAGTACGGTGTTCCTTTTGGAAACAGCGGAACTCCCCAGCAGATGGTGGTGCTGGGCATGGGCAAACTGGGCGCGGGGGAGCTGAATTTCTCCTCGGACATTGATCTGATCTTCGCGTATCCGGAAATCGGCGAAACCCGGAACGGCCCCAAAACCATCAGCAGCACGGATTTTTTCCTGCGTCTGGGACGCAGCCTGATCCGGGTGCTGGGAAATCCCACGGCAGACGGCATTGTGTTCCGCGTGGATATGAATCTGCGTCCTTTTGGGGAAGGCGGCCCTCTGGTCATGAGTTTTGATGCCATGGAAACCTATTACCATGAACAGGGACGGGAATGGGAGCGTTACGCATGGATCAAGGCGCGGGTCATCGCGGGAGACCGGGACGCGGGAGACCGGCTGCTCAGGGACCTCAACACCTTTGTGTTCCGGCGTTATGTGGATTACGGGGTCTTTGAATCTCTGCGGGAGATGAAACAGAAAATTTCCCGCGAGGTGCTGCGAAAGGGCATGAAGGACAATATCAAACTGGGCGCGGGCGGCATACGCGAGGTGGAATTTTTCGGACAGGTGTTTCAGCTCATCCGGGGCGGACTCAAACCGGCTTTGCAGGAACGCGGCATTGTTCCTGTGCTGAATCTCCTTGTCAAGGAAAAGCATATTCCCCGCACTGTATGCGATACCCTTGTGCAGGCCTATGAATTTCTGCGTTATACAGAACACCGTCTGCAGGAATTCGGAGATGCCCAGACCCATACCCTGCCCGGAGATGCGGCAGGCAGGGAAAGACTGGCTCTGGCTTTGGGATTTCAAAATGCGGAATCTTTCCGCAAAACTTTGGATCATCACCGCAATATGGTTCACCTTCATTTCAGAAGTCTGCTGAAACTGGGAACTGCGGAAAATCCCGCAGACACCTGCCCCCGGATATGCACAGAGATATGGCAGAATCCGGCCAAAGCCGGGGAAAACCCGGATCTGCTGAAAACAGCGGGATTTGATGATCCCCAGGCCATACTGAAACTTCTCAGGGAGTTCCGCGAGGATTTGGCCGCGCAGGTTCTCAGCAGCGAAGGCAGGGAGCGGATTGACCGTTTCATTCCGCTGGTGCTTGCGCAAATCCGGAAAAAAGATCAGGCCCCGGTGATTCTGGATCGGATTCTCAGGCTGGTCAGAGCCATCCGCAGACGCACCAGTTATATTTCTCTTCTGCTGGAAAATCCGGATACTTTGGAGCATCTGATTCGGCTGGCCGAAAGCAGCGCGTGGATTCTTTCTTTTCTTTCCACCCATCCCCTGCTGCTGGATGAACTCATGGACAGCCATACCCTGTATCTGGCTCCGTCCAGAGAGGAACTGGAAACCGATCTGTCCCAGCGTCTGTCCCGCACAGATCCGGATGATCTGGAACAGCAGATGGATGCGCTGCGGATTTTCCGTCAGGTGAATGTGCTGCGGGTCGCGGCTGCGGATATCAGTGATGCCATGCCGCTGATGCGGGTCAGTGATCATCTTTCGGACATAGCCGAGACCGTGCTTGGGCATGTGCTGGAACTTTCCTGGAATCATCTGGTGCGGCGTCATGGCAGACCGGAATGCGGTCATGGGGTTCAATGCACTGACCGGGACAGGGGTTTTGCCGTGATAGCCTACGGCAAACTGGGCGGACTGGAACTGGGATACGGATCAGATTTGGATTTGGTTTTTCTGCATTCCGGAACCGGCGGAGAAACACAGGGCGGGAAAACCCCCATTGACACCATCACTTTTTTCGCGCGTCTGGGCCAGAGAGTTCTGCATCTTCTGTCCACCCACACCGGAACCGGCAGACTGTATGAGGCCGATATGCGGCTGCGTCCCAGCGGCACATCCGGCATTCTGGTGTCCTCGGTGGAAGGTTTCCGCACTTATCAGATGGAAGAAGCCTGGACCTGGGAAAAACAGGCACTGGTGCGGGCCAGACCCATTGCAGGGGATCCGGGCATTATGATCCGTTTCAATGAAATCCGCAGCGAGATTCTGGCACAGCCGCGGGATGAGAATATCCTCCGCAAAGAAATCCGGGAGATGCGGGAGCGCATGAAGAAAGAACTGCTGAAAGCGGAACCCGGCGTTTTTGATCTCAAGCAGGGGGACGGCGGGATTGTGGACATTGAGTTTCTGGTGCAGTTTCTGGTGCTGCTCCATGCCCATCAGCATCCGGAAATTCTGACCTGGACAGACAATGTGCGCCTGATCCGAACCCTGTGGGATGTGGGCATTCTGGATGAAACCACAGCCTATTTTCTCCGCAAGGCATATCTGACCTTCCGGGCTGTGGGGCATAAGCTCAGTCTGCGGGAAATGCACGCACAGGTGACAGAAGATCATTTCCGGGATTTGCGGGAGCAGGTCATACATGCCTGGGATAAATTTATGAATGCAGCATGACTGAAAAAACTCTGTGCAACTCTGCGGTTAAAAACAGAAATCAGACCGCTTTGATCCGCTGCCAAAGTTTGGTGTTCCTTTCTCTGCTGCTGGAAAGAAACAGGGAAATTTCTGAATTCCGCGTCAATTTATTCTTGCGGTTTTGCTTCAAAATCGTTTATAAGATTTGTCTGTGTCTGAATCATAAGACAGGCATAATGCCTTATATTTTTTTAACCATCTGATATGCTGATTTAAAAAACACCATGACGGCAAAACCTGATCTGAGCGTGGCCATTGGCCGCATTTCCCTGAAAAATCCTGTCATGACCGCATCCGGAACCTTTGGCTATGCGCGGGAGTTTGAAACGCTGCTGGATCTGAACCGGCTGGGCGGAATCATTGTAAAGGGTCTTTCTTTGGAACCCTCCAAAGGCAATCCGCCGCCCCGCGCGGCAGAAACCCCCTGCGGCATGCTCAATGCCATTGGTCTGGAGAATGTGGGATTTGCGGAATTTGTGAAAAGCAAACTGCCTTTTCTCAAAACTCTTTCCGCACCTGTGTTTGTCAACATCTACGGCAAAACAGTGGACGAATATGCCCAACTGGCCGCGCGCATCGAAGACACCGAAGGCATTGCCGGAATTGAGGTCAATATCTCCTGCCCCAATGTCACCTGCGGGGGCGTGGCCTTCGGTGTTGACCCTCTTGCAGCCTTTCAGGTGGTAAAGGCTGTGCGGAACAGCACAAATCTTCCTGTGATGGTCAAACTTTCCCCGAATGTCACAGACATCACCGTGATTGCCAGAAGCGCGGCAGATGCGGGAGCGGATTCCCTTTCCCTGATCAACACCCTTACCGGCATGGCAGTGGACATCCGCACCCGAAGGCCGAAACTGGCCAATATCACAGGCGGACTGTCCGGTCCCGCGATCAGACCTGTGGCTCTGCGCATGGTCTGGCAGACGGTGCAGGCTGTGAAGATTCCGGTCATCGGCATCGGCGGCATCATGACTGCCGCGGACGCTTTGGAATTTCTTATCGTTGGTGCATCTGCTGTTCAGATCGGCACGGCCAGTTTTGTCAATCCCCGTGCCACCATGGAAATTCTGGACGGCATTGAAAACTATATGACAGAAAACCGTATTTCTGCCATGTCCGAACTCATCGGAACACTG
This sequence comes from uncultured Desulfobacterales bacterium, assembly GCA_964505535.1. GTDB lineage: Bacteria > Desulfobacterota > Desulfobacteria > Desulfobacterales > Desulfococcaceae > JAABRU01. The sequence continues at coordinate 6,539 of CAZDIU010000166.1, forward strand.
GAAATCAAACCTTAATCCGACACAAGGGCAAAGGAGAAGACAATGGAGTTCAAAGATGTGAAAGAAGTTATTGATTTTGCAATTGAAAAAGAGCATGAGGCAGCGGCTTTTTACCGGGATGCGGCCAAACAGGAATCTTTTTCCGGGTCCAAAGAAATGCTGGAGGAATTTGCAAAAGAAGAGGACAAACACGCCAGACTGCTCAATGATGTAAAGGCCGGGACAGTGGGCAAAGATGTGGCCGGATACAAATTCAGATGGATTCCGGACATGAAACGCAGCGATTATGTGGATGATGTGGCATACAAACCCGGAATGGGCTACAGGGATCTGCTTCTGCTGGCCATCAAACGGGAGGAGAAAGCCCTGAAACTGTATCAGGGGATGCGGTCAAAGGCTGAAGGTGAGGAAGCCAGAAAGGTGTTCAACATTCTCTGTCAGGAAGAGGCCAACCACAAACTGAAACTGGAAACCATGTATGATGATCATATGGCAGCCATGGGGGATTGATTCTGTTTTCTGAACATCGGCCATTTTTAAAGGATACAAAGAGGGTACAGGACATAAAACATAATTCTGAATATGCCGGACAGAAAAAAACAGCCACAAAGACGCAAAGGAGCAAAGATTCACAAAGATCTTTTTCTTCGTGTCTTTGTGCCTTTGTGGCAATATTGCGTAAAACTGGCATCCTGTTTGTTTCCAATTCCCTTGCAGCAGAATATGCTTTGTATCCTTTGTGGTTAAATCCCTCAGAATCAGCCTGCTTTATTTTAAGGAAAAAATTATGATGAAAAAATGTTTTTTGGTATTGCTCAGTCTGCTGCTGGTTTCTCCTGCATTGGCAAAGGAAATCGGCGGCGTGAATCTGCCGGACACTCTGAAAGCCGGAAGTGAGGAACTTCTGCTCAATGGCGCAGGACTTCGCACAAAGTTTGTTGTGAAAGTCTATGCTGCCGGTCTGTATCTGAAAGCCAACAGCAGCGATGCCCAGAAGATTGTTGCTGCTGATGAGCCAATGGCCATCCGTATGCAGTTTATCCATGACGGCGTTGATGCAAAAAAACTCATTGAAGCCTGGAATGAGGGATTTGCAAACGGCACAGGCGGCAACACTGCCCCCATCAAAGCCGAGATTGACAAATTCAACTCCTTTTTCTCACAGGAAGCCAAAAAAGGGGATGTGTATGACATCCTCTACGTTCCGGGGCAGGGCGTTGAAGTGCAGATCAAAGGCAAAGTCATGGGAACCATAGCCGGTTTTGAATTCAAAAAAGCCGTGTTCTCCATCTGGCTGGGCGAAAAACCTGCGGATGCTTCCCTGAAAAAAGGGATGCTGGGGAAATAATAAAATTTTTCCATGACAAGTATTCAACCGAAACTTTTCGGATCTTCAAAAAACCGGATTTTTTTCAAAAAATCCGGTTTTTCTGCACACGTCACTGCATAAAATCAAAGTTGGCAAAACAATACGGCATAATCAATGGAAGAACTGACACATATGCATGGGGAGAGCCTTTCTGTTCTTGCTTCCGGCAGGGGCTGGCTGGCTTTGGAAAAACCTGCGGGAATGAGTGTTCACAATGATCCGGGCAATGATTTGTGCTCAGTTGCGGCAGACATTCTTGCCAATGATCCTGCTCTTGCGGAAAATATCAAACCTGATCCGGCTTTCGGCATTCATCCGGTTCACCGTCTGGACAGGCAGACCAGCGGCGTGATTTTTCTGGCCTGCCATCCGGAAATTTTCCGGTATTTTTCCCTTCAGTTTGAAAAAGGAATGGCGGAAAAGAAATACATCGCCATTCTTCACGGCGAGTTGAAGGAAGAAAAAGGCGTATGGGACTGGCCTCTTTCAGCCGAAGCAGGCGGACGGAATCTTGTGCAGGGAAAAGGGAAAAAGCAGCCCAGCCGCACCCTGTTCCGCGTACTGCGCCATACCCCGCATTACACCTGCATTGAATGTCATCCGCTCACCGGCCGGAAACACCAAATCCGGCGTCATGCAAAACTGGCCGGACATCCGGTGACAGGGGACAGCCGTTACGGTTCTCTCCGTGCCGTGCGCTATCTGGAAACCAATTGCGCGTTCACACGCATGGGACTTCATGCCATGTCCCTTTCCATCACACTGCCCGGAGAATCCAAACCAACACTTATCCAATCTCCGGGAATGCCGCAGGCAATGGAAATGCTGGTGCAAAAGGATTTCAGTGTCAAGGCATGAGCACTTGAAAACCATACACCAGATTGCTGAGGGAGGTCACATGTCCGATCATCGCATAAGGAAAATTTTTTGTCTGGCAGCAGTTGCATGGACAATCCTTTTCATCGGATCTGCTTATTCCGGAACCAATATGCCATCTGAACTGTCTGAAACTGATGAACCTTCAGGCGGTTATTACATGACAGATGAACCCATCTTTCAGATTCCTGAAGAAGAAACATCTGCTGATCGGCGAACAGCAAGAACCTACCCTGCTGATCCCACTTCGGGTATCAGTTGGACTGCGGGAACATCCGGTGTTTTGGATATTCAAACCGCATTCAATACTGCCAGACAGACGGAAAATTCACAGCTTGGAACTTCCGTTCCCCTGCTGACCCTGCCTTCACAAAGCCAATGGGATGTCATGACAGACGGTGAAAAAGCGCTTTGGCTGATTAATCGGGAACGTATTGACAGAGGCGTTCATCCTCTCCACGGTCTTGAGGATAATGTCATGTCTGTTGCCCAAAATTATGCGCAGTATCTTATGGATAACAATGTATTTGGGCATTCTGAAGATGGCATGACCCCCTGGGAGCGGCTGGCGGCCAATCCTGCCATCGGAGCCTGTCATGATTTTTTGAATATTGCTGAAAATCTGGCAGCATTCTTTACACATGGAACCTCCATTCCGCTTTCCATTGAGAAAAGTGTTTTCAACTGGATGTACAATGACAGTTCATGGGGACATCGCCACGCAATTTTATGGTATCCTTACAATGACAACAGCGGCACTCCCGGCATGGAGGGATTTCTCGGCATCGGCAGGGCGAGCGGGCCGTATACATATGGTGGTGTGAACTGGAATCTGGCGGAAATAATCGTCATGAATGTTTTTGATCCATGCGCCGAATGGGATTATGGAAGCACTGCCAAAGGGGATATCAATACAGTTGCGGGGCTGGATTTGGGAGATGCCATTCTGGCTCTGCAGATATGTTCGGGGATAAGCGGTCTTACGGTCAATATGGCAGGAGAAGTGAACGGTGACAGCCGGATTGGTCAGGAAGAGGCCATATATGTGCTGAGAAAACTGTCTCAATAAATGGGGCAGGTCAAATTCAAAGGGCAGTGGATCAACTGGTTCGGATCACTCTCCCGGCCCGGAACAGAAGATTATGATTTTGACGGAGACAGCAATTAGTATGAATATCGGAACGGAACCGATCCCACTGACAATATACAGAAGGGCGATACCAACCGGGACGGGGAAATCAGCCTGAAAGATGTGATTGCCGTTCTGCAGGTCTGCGCGGGAATGAATCCGGAAGTCTGCAAGCATCCAATGTAAACCGGGATGGAATTATCAGCATGGAAGAAGCCATTTGGCTTCTGCGAATGCTTGCCGGAACCGATGACTGAAAGTGCATACCGTAAGCAGGTGAAATCAGTTTTTCACAGAATTTTTCCTGTAAGCAGATGCAGATTCAGACCGCCGTGAAACAGGGGATGTTTTCGGAAGGAAAAAGGGACATTGCGGATCAGTTTGGGATCAGCCGCGATCAGGGCAAATTTCCATCCCCTGTATTTCCCTGCCAGATGGCGGCAGATGGCCTGAAAGAGTTCCACGCTCTCTTCCGGACGGCCCAGCCGGAGTCCGTAAGGGGGATTGAGAACCACCAGACCTTTCTGATCCGTAAATTCTGCGGGAGAAAAATCGAAAAAGTCCCGGCGCTGTGTCTGAATCAGTCCGGAAAAGGGAGTTGCTGAAATATTTTTTTTCAGATCTTCATATGCTTTTTCATCTGTATCCGAGGCGTAAATAAAAGGGATTTTCTCTGTAAAAGACAGATTTTTCTCCGCCTCCCGCCGCATATGCGCCCATCTTCCGGGCTGAAAACAGGGCCATTCCATGAAAGCGAAATTCCGGAAAAATCCGGGCGGAGTGCGTGTGGCCAGCATGGCAGCCTCAAGGGAAAAGGTGCCGGTTCCGCACATGGGATCGATCAGGGGTTCCTGTCCGTCATATCCGGCAAGCTGCAATACAGCCGCGGCTGCGGTTTCCCGGATCGGGGCATCACCCCCGAATTTCCGGATGCCCCGTTTGTGCAGATGTTCCCCGCTGCTGTCAAGGGAAATGGTAAACCGGTCATCCATGACACGGATGAAAATCTGCTGGGGCTTTCCCTGTGTGCTCTCTGCATTGGATGCAGGGGCTGGGGACCGGGGGCTGGGGTCTGGATGTTTTTCCCCTTTTTTCGTATTGAATGCCGGGAAGATTTCTCTCATGCGTTTTGTGATATTCTTGGCAAAACGCTCGGCAATGGCTCCTGTGTGAAAAAGCCGGGAATGCGTGGCACTGACCCTGAACTCCGGCATATTTCCCGGAGGCAGATACCGTTCCCAGGGGAAATCCTCCAGACAATGCTCCAGTTGCGGAAAACTGCCTGCTGTGAACGCACCGATGCGCATGAGAATGCGGCTGGCAGTGCGCAGGTGCAGATTTGCCAGATACGCGTCATGGACACGGGCTTTGAATGCCACGCCTCCCGGCACGGCCCGCACATCGGTTATGGAACCCGGCAGAGACAGGAGTTCCTTAAAACAGAGTTCTTCCAGTCCCGGAGCTGCGGATGCGAAAAAATCCCTTGTTCTTCCAGTCACATGACGCTTGATCCGTTTGGAAAGGGCGGATTCGGTTTTCATTGCTGTTCTGCCTTTTCTGTGAGGATGCAGGGCTGCTGCTTTTCCCCCTGTTTTATCTGCAAAAGAATGATGGAGGCAATCACCAGCAGACCGCCCGTGATCTGAAGAATTTCCA
>CAZDIU010000167.1:0-11563 GCA_964505535.1 uncultured Desulfobacterales bacterium
CCTCCCGCCGGGGGAGGGGAATTTCTGAACCGGCGGATTTGACCCACTGCCAAAACCTAAATAAAGAAAGGAATGTTTCGATGAGAGGGTCTTATACCAATTCTCCATTGATCTGAAACACAATTTTTTCGGAAAAACCGGATTTTTCAAAAAAATCCGGTTTTTTAAATACAAGAAGACTTCTTTTTGCCTGTTTATAAGTATCTTTTCAATGGGGAATCGGCATTATTTACCCCATATTTCCCTGTACCGCAGAATCCTGTTCAGGGGCAGGGCCAGATTTACGTTCAGACGGATTCCCTGAAACCGGGACAACTGGCCTCCGGATTCCACCCGCACAAATCCGCCGAATTCCTCTTTGTAAACAAAAGGAAGCGGTTTGACAGGTTTGCCGTCAAAACTGATGCGCATCATCAGGTCATCCCCTTCACTGGAGAGCAGCATTTTCACCCACTGGTATTCATAATCTTTCAGGGCTTCTGCAGCCAGATCCAACTGACCGGCCTGGGGTGTGTCTTTGGGAATGCCGGCCATGACAATTTCCGAGGGTTTGAGATGAATGGTTCCGCCGTCTCCGGGAGTGGAATACAGAAATCCGTCATCAAAAATCAGTTCCCCTTTGGCAAAACGTATGGGAATCCGGCCATTTACCGTGCCTTCCCCTTCAGCCTCTGCTGCGCCAAGCTGCTCCAGCACCTTTGCCAGATGCAGCCGATCACAGTGCAGAATCAAATCATACTCATCCACACCGGAGATAATGCGCAAAGCCTGTGCATTCACCCTGCCATTGCACCAGTCAAACTGTGCCTTTTCCATCAGAAAGGATGTTGCGGATTCCATCTGAAAACGGATATCCCCTTTTTCCAGCAGGATATTGCCCATGCGAAGAGAGGCAAATTTCATCTGCTGTCCCGGTGCGCTGCGCAGACTGATCACATCCGGCAAAGAAATGCGCAGATCAATGCCGTCCAGAACAGCCCCTTCTTTGCCAGTGCGAATGGTTCCCTTTGTGAATGCGGCATCTGCTTTGCACTCCAGCCCGTTTCTGTCAGAAATCATCCCGGCTTTGAGATCAAGCAGTCCGCTGATCTGTATGCCTTTGGCAGATTTGTGAAATTTTCCCAAATCCACAGGGGCTTTGATTTGATGCCGGGACACAAGGGAAATGTCCATGAGAGGATTTTTGGCAAAAAAAGCGTATCTTCCGCTTATATCCGCACCAAGTCCGGGCAGAATTGCGCCTTTGAGTTTTCCTCCGAAATTCACACCATCGGCATCCTGACGGACAAATCCGCTTAAACTGCCGATGCTGTATGTATCCAATTTTACAGAATTGATATGGATTTCCCCTTTTTTCTCCGATTTTTTCCAGGGCCACTGAAAAGGGAAACCGATCCGGATGCCGCTTGCCTGTGTGTTGGAATTTTGCTCATGCACACGGCCATCGGAAAGTCGGATTTCGCCATTCATATGAAAATCCCTGGTTTGCAGATTCACGGCTTTTGCGGAAAAAGAAAGATTTCTTGCAGTTATATCTGTTTTGCCTGCCTTCAGCTTTATCTCCGGGGCACGAAAATCCCCTGTTATTTCCAATGACTGCGCAAAATTCCCATTGCCTTTGGCCTGCAGAAGCGAAAGTTCAAGGCTGAAATCTTCCTGTGCCATGCGCAGATGCGGAATGTTGATACTGTATGCAAAGGAACCTGCTGCGGCCTGTCCTTTTGCAGAAATATCAACTTGCGGCTGTCTGAAAACAAAAGCGATATTTTTCCCTGTCTGAAGATTGCAGAAAGAGTCTGCATCATCGGGAAAACTGGCATAGGAACATTCCCAATTCCCATCTTTGCCGGACAGTACCGAAAATTTTCCTTTGGAAACAAGAGGTTCTTTTATTTGAGGGAAAATTTTTTCTGTTTTCGGGATTTCCATACTGACATTTCCCTGCATTTCCCTTCCGCTTTCGGATAAATTCAGGATTCCGTCAGCACGGGAAAGGGTGAAGGGAAAAGGCGAGATCAGGGAAAGATGGGAAGCAGACAGATTCCATTTTTTCCCGTCCTCAGTCCGGGCTTCAAAAGAAAAAGGCGGATGTTCCGAAGAAAAGGGAGCAATTTCCATATTTGCGTAACGGCCTGCTCTGGTGCGGAACTGGCCTGAAACACAGGCATAAAACAGTTCAAAGGGACTGATCCGCATCCGGGCTTCGGCCTGCAGATCCAGTTGACCGGACAGGGAAAGTCCGGGTACACGGTGAAGCAGCTCAGAAAACCGGCCGGTGCGGAGTGAATGCGCTTCCATTGCAGCCTGCATTTCTCCGGTGGAAAAATCATAATCAAAACAGGTTTGGATTTCCTGTGAACCGGGAAAAAGGGTGAGAATCCCGTCCATTTTTCCCTTGTTTCCAAGATGCAGACGGAGTTCCAGGGGAATCTGAAAGATCTCTTTTTCCCATGCAAAGCGGATCAGGGCATTGCTCAGTTCCAGTTCTTCAATGGAAACAGGGGGAATGGCTGAAGATGCGGATTCATCTTCTTTGGATGAAAATCTTTGGAGAAATGAGGGCAGATCAAAGCCCTGCAGAAAAAAATTTCCGTCTTTGATGCCGCAGTTGAGTTCCAATCCGCTGATCCGGACTGCGGAAAGATGGCCATTTCGGAGTCCGGTCAGGGAATAATTGAGTTGAACGGTGTTTATGCGCAGGGCTTTGTGCTTTCCCGCCCCGATTTCCATGTTTCCGATGTCTGATCCGCCCAGTCCAATCCGGCAGACCTTCCAGGAAAATCCTTCCACTCCCGCATTTCTGACATGCTGCAGAACGGGTTCTGAATTCAGGATTGCGGGAAGGGAGAGCCACAGGGAAGCGCACAGACAGAGCATCAGAAAAAAGCACAGCAATGCTCCGTATGCGGTTTTCTGTTTCCAGGACATAAAAGCGCATCCCCGGTAAATAAGTCAGAACATGCTTCCGGTTTGTTCATAGTGCACAAACCGGAAGCTTATGCTGTTTTTAAGACCGAATCCGCAGCTGAAATTTCCCGGATTTTATTCCTCGGAATCAACTTTGTTTTCGGCAGCTTCCAGTTCCTCTTCGGAAATGAGTTCTCTTTTCACAAATTCCTGGCCGATACCCGCTGCCCGCAGATCTTCATTTCTCAGGATATTCTCCAATCCAATATAACGAATTTCATTTCTGCTTTTGTAATTGTTGAAGGTATTGGCAAAACTCATTTTCTGCTTTTTCAGTATGGCAAAATCCGTGCCACCGAAATAGATGATATGGTTGGCAAAGGCAAAATAAATGCCATAGCATACCAGCCCCATCATAATAAACTTTATAATTCTGTCTCTCATTGATTTCATTCTCCTTTATAAATAACATGTTCCGGATAACCGGTGAAAAAAGACAATTCTTTTTTATCCATAATCCACAATCCGCAGATATGCAAGAGGAATTTTTCTCCGCTTATCCCAGATGCACCTGCCGGACAGACAGAAGAATGGGAAGGGATCGGATTTCCTCCAGAACCCGTTCATCAGCAGGCGTGTCAATGTTGACAAGGCACACCGCCCGGTCGTCCCGCCGTCCCAACTGGAACCTGCCGATATTGATGTTATTGCGTCCCAAAGTGGTTCCGATATGGCCGATTACACCGGGTTTGTCAATATTTTCAATGACAATCATATCCCCTTCGGGAATGGCGTCCAGAAAAACCTTTCCCACCCGGATCAGCCGGGGATTTTTCTTTTCATAAATGGTTCCCCATATCTCATCCGGGCTTTCTGTGCTGTTTTCCAGTTTCAGTTTGATCAGGGTGGAAAAATCATCGGACTGCTCCACACTTTCTTTCAGTCCTATGCCTTTTTCCTTTGCCATAGCGCGGGCATTGACATAATTGATGGGCTTGTCTGTATAAACACTGAGCAGTCCCTTGAGCATGGCGTGGGTGACAGGCCGGATGGAAAGGCTGGAAACCTCACCGCAGTAAGTGATGGTGATGTCATACACGGAACGCACCAACTGCCCCATCATGGAACCCATTTTTTCCGCAAGGGTGAGATGGGGGCGCAGCCGCTCCATTTCCTCCATGGAAACAGATGGGAAATTTACGGCGTTGCTGATGACGCCGCTGAGCAGATAAGAAGACATCTGCTCCGCGATCATGCAGGCCACATTGATCTGCGCTTCTCCTGTGCTTGCGCCGAGATGGGGTGTGAAAATGATGTTGGGATGCTGCAGCAGGGCCAGAGCCGGATCCGGCGGTTCCACAGGAAAGACATCCAGCGCGGCTCCGGCCACATGTCCGGAACAGGCCGCATCATACAGATCATCCAGATTCACCACTTCCCCTCTGGAGCAGTTGATGAGCCGGACACCGGGTTTCATTTTTGCCAGTGTTGCCGCATTGATCATACCGGCAGTTTCTTTGAGTTTCGGCACATGCAGAGTGATGAAATCCGAGATTGCCAGAAGTTCCTCAAAACTCACCAGCCGGACACCGAGTTTTTTCACCGCCTCCTCACTGACAAAGGGATCAGACGCGACCACCTTCATCTTCAGTCCCAATGCCCGATCCGCCACGATTCTGCCGATATGGCCAAGCCCCACAATGCCCAGAGTTTTCCCGCTGATTTCCACTCCGGTCAGTTTTTTCTTTTCCCATTTTCCCGCACGGAGAGAAGCCGTGGCCTGCGGAATGTTCCGGGCCAGAGCCATCATCATGGAAAGGGTATGCTCTGCCGTGGTGACCGTATTGCCGCCGGGCGCATTCATCACCACAATGCCCTGACGGGTGGCTGTTTCCTGATCAATATTGTCAACGCCGATGCCTGCCCGTCCGATGACTTTGAGTTTCCCCGCTTTTTCCAGCACTTCGGCTGTGACTTTGGTTCCACTCCGAATGGCCAGACCGTCAAATTCGCCAATCAGACCGGCCAGCACTTTGGGATCATTTGTGTTTTTGTCATTGTCCACCACCACTTCAATCTTTCCGGTGGCTTCCAGAATTTCCTTTGCAATCGGGGCCATATTGTCCCGGATCATGACTCTGTACATGGCATTTGTCCTTGATTTGTTTGAATAAAGATTCTATAGACAGGCTCTCTGAGCGCAGCCGGAGAAAACTGAAATTATCTCATTTTTTGCAAATCATCGGAAAATTTCACCCGATGGTAAATCTGCTTCAGGGAGAATTGCGCATTCACGGATCTGATGAAAAAACAGTCATCCTCACTGCGATATTCCTCCAGTCCCCATCTGCCATTTTCATCCTTGAAAAAATATTCCACATGAAAACTGTACTGATCCACCAGAAGATAATCCCGCAAAGAGGGTATGTTCCGGTAAGCGGTGAATTTGGAACCCCTGTCATAATCTCTGGTGGATTCGGAAAGAATTTCCACGATTGCCACAGGATTGGTGACAGTGTCATCCCGGTCAGCGGCAAATCTCACATCGCCGCAAACAATGCTGAGATCCGGATAGGTGTAATGACGGGCTTTGTCCACTTCAATTTTCATGTCACTGCCAAGAACGAAGCAGTCTGATCGTCCCAAAGAAGATCCCAAAGCCATAAACATGTTTCCTGCTATCAGATTATGATTGAACGATGCTCCGGACATGGCAAACAGTTCACCATGATAATACTCGCTTTTGCATTGTGCGTATTCTTCCATTTCCAGATATTCTTCAGCAGACAGAAATGCTGTTTCCTGGGGCAGTGCCATATTTTCTCCTTTTTTTTGACAATGATTTGTTAAGATTACATTCTGTTCATCCCTTCCGTCAAGTATTTTCTCTTGACCTTGCCCCATATCTCCTTTATTTTTGCGCGATGTATCCGGACAGCATCACATTGACTGAGGTGGGGCCCAGGGACGGGTTTCAACTGGAATCCAGGATCATTCCCACAGTTCTGAAGGCGGAAATCATCGGCAGACTGGCAGATGCCGGGATTTCCCAGATTCAGGTCGCGTCCTTTGTGAATCCCGCACGGGTTCCCCAGATGGCCGATGCGGAAGACCTGATTTTCCTGCTTCCCAAACGGGAAAACCTTGTATACACCGGACTGGCGCTTAATTCCAAAGGTGTGGAGCGCTCCTTCCGTGCGGGGCTGAATGCAGTGGAAGTGTCTGTATCTGCAAGTGATGCTCACAGCCGGAAAAATGCGGGCATGTCCCGTGCGCAGGCTTTGGAGCAGGGCCGGGAAATGGTGAGACTCGCGCGGGAAAAAAGGATGCACATCATCGCAAGTGTGCAGTGCTCGTTCGGATGCGTGTATGAAGGGGAAATCCCCGCGGAAAATGTGCTGGAAACTGTCCGGATGTATGCGGACTCCGGTGCAGACCGCATTTCCCTGGCAGATACCACAGGCATGGGCCATCCGCTTCTGGTCAAAAAACTTGTGTCTGCGGTACAGAGGGAAATCGGGCAAATCCCTCTGGGACTTCATCTTCACGACACCAGAGGACTGGGACTTGTGAATCTCATGGCCGGGCTGGAATGCGGCATCCGCCATTTTGACACAGCATTCGGCGGACTGGGCGGATGCCCTTTTGTCACAGGCGCGGCCGGAAACATTGCCACGGAAGACACCCTGCATCTGCTGGAATCCCTGCATATAAAAACTGGGATTGACAGTCGAAAGGTTTCGGAATGTTCCCGCATCATGTCAGAATTTTTGGAAAAACCGCTTCCGGGCATGCTGTGGAGGATGTGAGAATGCATGAACCTTTGTGATACTTTGTGCCTTTGCGGCAGTCTGAAAACTGCCAATTGATATAAACTTTAACTGAATCAGGAAAATAAAATCAGCATGAAACTTGATCCCCTGCTTATGGGCGGAATTGTCGGTTTTATCCTCGGAACGTTTGGATTTATTATCGGGAGATTCTGGATTCTGCCCATTTCCCGTTACACCAAAATCAAAAATGACATTCTTGCGGTTCTGAAAACCTACCGTCAGGACAAATCCGGAGATTCGGCAACTGAGAATGAAAAAGCGGACAACCGGCCTGAGACGCTGAGAAAACTTTCGGTTGCGCTTTCTGATTCCTATGATCTGGATATTCCCCTGTGGTACCGGATGGTTCTGGCAAACCGGAAGGAATTTCCTGTGGACGCGGCCGCGCACCTGATGACCCTGGCCAACACCAAAAATGAGGAACATATAAAAAACCGTATTGGCAAAATCATAATCTGTCTCCGATTTGGACAGAAGAAATGAAGCCGGGCATTTGTCTCAGGCTCTTTGCCACGTTGGCAAAACACCTGCCGGAAGATGCGGACAATTATCCCATTGAGCCTGAAATGACTGTGCTGGATCTGGTGAAAAAACTTGGCATTCCGGAAAAAGAGGCAAAACTGATTTTCATAAACAACAGGAAAGCCGATATTTTTTCAGCACTTCATCACGGGGATCGGGTGGGAATTTTTCCGCCCATCGGAGGCGGATGATGGAAGATTCAGAACTGCTCCGTCAGATCCGGCACCGCAGCATAAAACGGAACCATCCGGATGGAGAAGTTTATACCGGCATTGGAACTGAAACCGTGCAAAAACTGTCTGCGCTTTTTGGCATTCCGGGCCGGGAAATTGAGGTCACATCCCTTGAAAACAGCATTGTTCCGGAGCGTTATGTGCGGAATATGAAAACATTTTCCGCACAGGATCAGATTCGTCTTCTGCAATCAACCGTTACAGTGACCGGACTGGGCGGACTGGGCGGAATTGTGGTGGAAATTCTGGCCCGTGCAGGTGTCGGCAAACTTCGGCTGATTGACGGAGACTGTTTTGAGGACAGCAATCTCAACCGTCAGATGTTCAGTTGTCCTCAATCACAGGGAATGCCAAAGGCAGAGGCTGCTGCCCGCCGAGTCATGCAAATCAACCCCTCTCTTACTGTGGAAAAACATGCTGTATATCTGAATGCGGAAAATGCGACTGATTTGCTGAAAGGTTCAGATGCTGCCGTGGATTGTCTGGACAGTATGAAAACGCGGTTTCTGCTGGAATCCGCAACAAAAAAGGCAGGCATTCCTTTGGTTTCTTCTGCCGTGGCAGGCACAGCCGGACATGTCACCAGCATTTTCCCGGAAGACAGGGGCTTGGAACGCATTTACGGCCCTTCGGAATTTCTGGAGGAAACAGGAGCGGAGCACTCTCTGGGATGTATGGCACATGCGGTTTTCCTGCTGGCCTCTCTGGAAGCATCAGAACTCATCAAAATTCTTCTGGGCAAAAAAGATACGCTGCGAAACAGACTCCTGATCGCAGATTTGAATGATAACACATTTGAGATAATGAATCTGATATGACAGTTGCCAGTTGTCAGAAAAACCAATGCTGCCACCTGAGCACTGATACCAAATCACCCCTGAAGATATGCTTTTGAAAAGAACAATTCTCTGTAATCAAACAGAAAAAAAGATAGCAGTGTTGTATAAATCCAATGGCGATTTGGTATGACACATGGCAACTGATAACTGATAACTGGCAACTGCTTTTACGGAGGAGGGAATGCTGACTGTCTTTCTCTATGCCTTTATTGGACTGATTCTTGTCAAACTGATTTTTTCCGGGATTGTCGCGCCGATTCTTGTCCATGCAAAACAGCGGATGGCGGCAAAACCCCGTTTTGATCTTTTTGATCCCCGCAATCTGCCGCAGGACAAAGCTGAGTATTTTGTCAGAAATCTGCAGATGCTGCAAAGGGAGGGATTTGAGCCCGGACCCTTTGCTTCCTGGGAAAACGGTGAGAATCAGCGAATTCTCTTTGCTCTGGCTGTAAACAGGAAAAACAGGGACATGGCCATGTCTGTTTTTGCCACTGCCGGAACAGAAACAAAACCCGTTGAAGTGCGTTATACGGAATTCTGCACCGTATTTGCCGACAGCACGGAACTGAACACCAACAGCAATCCCCAGCCGGATGTGCTCAAGCAGTTTCCTGACAAAAAGGTTTTTTCCTTTCCCCGCGTGAAAGATCCGCATCATCTTTATAATCTTCACCGCAGACTGCTTGCCCGTTTTGCTTTGGGCAAAGAAGCGGTTCTGCCTCCCAAAGACACAGAGGTTGTGGCCGTGCAGATGTCTGCTGCCCGTTTTTTCAGCAGGCAGATAAAGGCGGGTTATTTCCAAACAGATAAAAGCGGAGAGATAATGAGGCCCACATGGAAGGGCGCCTTTCTCATGACCTGGAAACTGGTCTGGCCTGTGGGTTCCATCCGGAATATCCTGCAAAGACGCAGAATGAACCTTCTGCTCCATCAACTGCTGTCTCCTGAACCCCGGCATGTGCCAATGCAGATTTCCGAGCAGATTGTCAACCGGGAAGATTCGCGGCACAGGGAGTTTGCAACTGATGCAGTGCCAGAGAAGGAACCTTCTCAGGAAAACAGCGAAAAGGAGAACGGTGAAAAAGAAAATGCAGACGGAAAAGAGAATGCCCGGTGAATTCTGCCGTCATGAAATCCCTGACAGTTTCTCCCTTTTCATTTTCAGACGAATAATTTTTATATTGTAATTTCTGAAATAAAAGGGTATCATTATCATTTATGCGAAAATGTACGTTATTTTGTTCCTCCTGAGACAGAAAATGAAAAGGCTTTGTTTTTTTTCCCATTTTGACAGGGATGCCATTGTAGATGATTATGTGATCTGCTATCTGGAAGGTCTCAAAACCGTTGCAGACTGCATCATTTTCATTTCAAACTCCGGCCTGTCCCGCAAAGAACAGGAAAAACTCTCTGACATTGCAGAAAACGTCATTGTCAGAGAAAATACGGGGTATGATTTTGGCAGTTGGAAAGAGGGACTGGAGCGCTTTGGCTTTGAGAATCTGGAAGAATACGATGAAATCATTCTTGCCAATGATTCCTGTTACGGCCCTTTGTATCCTTTTTCTGAAATGTTTGACAAAATGGCAGGAAAGAACTGCGACTTCTGGGGAGTGACAAAAAACAATGCCATATTTCCCCATGTGCAGAGTTTTTTTCTGGTTTTCAGAAAGGCGGTTTTCAACTCCGCTGTGTTCAGAGCCTTCTGGCAGAAGGTTGTTCCTCTGAAAGGAAAGTACGAGATGGTGGACACCTATGAGGTGGGACTGTCAGAAATTTTGACAAAACAGGGATTTTGCTCACTGTCCCACATAACATTCGGCAGGTTCAGAACCTTTGTATGTTCCGTGCGGCACAAGTATTTCAGAATCCGCAGTATGCTGCTGAGCCAAAAAGGCAGAGAGGCAGTGGTGATCCGGGATTTTCAGGGCAATAAAAGATCTTTCACATTCAGTGAAACTCTCAGACGGGTCTTTTATTTTGTCTTCCATTTTTCCTCGTTCAATCCCATGATAACAGAGCCTCTGCACTGTCTGAAAAACCGATGCCCCCTGATTAAAACAGAACTGTTCAAGCACAATTTTCTGATGATCGATACAGGAAAGCTTGTCAGGCAGATTGAAAAGACCTCCGCTTATGACATGAATCTGATTTCATCACATGCAAAGAGAACCATGTTTTCCCCATTCACCGCAAAACCGTGATGGTGAGTCAAATCCGCTGAAAAATTGCCGGCCCGGAGTTTGCCCCTGTGTTTGCAAAAAACCGTCAACGGATTTGAGTCACTGTCAAAACAGCAGAAGATGATGATTGACATTGTAATTGTAAACTACAACAGCACTGATTTTCTGATTGAGTGTCTTGCATCCGTGCGGGACGCACTCAAAGGCCATCCTGCAAAAATCTTTGTGCAGGACAATGCATCAAGGGACTGTCCGGAACGCATCCGCACATTGTTTCCTGATGTGCTGCTGAAAATAAATTCCGCCAATATGGGTTTTGCCAAAGCTGTGAATCAGGCACTGCACCAGGGACAGGGGGAATATGTTGTCCTTCTGAATCCCGACACCTATGTCACAGATGATTTTTTTCAGACAGCTCTTGATTATATGGAAAAAAATCCCTCTGTGGGCATACTGGGCCCCAGGATTCTGGACAATGACGGAATGCTGCAGAATTCAGCACGGGCCTTTCCCACCCCCCTGACCGCGTTTTTTGGCAGATCCTCTTTTCTGTCAAGAAAATTCCCAAAAAATCCCATTACTTCGCGCAATCTGCTCAGTCTGAAATCCGATGGGAAAACCCCCATGCCTGTGGACTGGGTATCAGGCGCGTGCATGGTGGTTCGGAGAAAGGCCATTGACAGAACCGGTTTCATGGATGAAAGATTTTTCATGTACTGGGAGGATGCGGACTGGTGCCGAAGGATGTGGGAAAAGGGATGGAAAGTGGTGTATTATCCCTGCAGCACCGTGTATCATTATGTGGGGGGGAGCAGCGGAAAGAAAGTGACCCGTTCCCTTGTTGAATTCCATAAAAGTGTTTACCGTCTTTTTGACAAATATACGCAGTCCTCAGTTTCCTTTCTCAAACCGCTGGTTCTGGCCGGGCTTGCGGTGCGCCTGTTTTTTGTTCTTTTTTCAATTTTCTTTGAATATCTCTGCAAACTTCAGCCTCCTGCCGCCCCTGTTCCGGCTGCCCGTATGCCGGAAAAGCGGATCAGGATTCT
>CAZDIU010000168.1:0-11539 GCA_964505535.1 uncultured Desulfobacterales bacterium
ATCCGTTCCGGCAGCACTCATGACATAGAGTTTGGCCCCGCCTTCCCGTGTGGAACTGAAAACAATGAGACTGGCGTCCGGTGCCCAGGACGGAGATTCATTTCTGCCGGAATTGTAGGTCAGCCGGATGGGGGTTCGGCTTTTCAGATCCAGCACATGGATATTGATTTCTCCGCGCTCAATCGCGGAATACGCTATTTTGTCCCCTTTGGGAGACCAGCTTGGCTGGGTATTGTATTTTCCCTCATAGGTGACACGCTCCTCCCGTCCGGAACTGATATGTTTGATGTAAATCTGCGGAGAACCTGCCCGATCTGACACAAAAGCCATCTGGCTGCCATCCGGTGACCATGTGGGAGAAGTGTCAATTCCGCGTTTGTCTGTCAGTTTCCGAATCATGTTTCCGCCTGAATCCAGCAGATAGATATCCTGATCCCCTGCAAAGGAAAGGGTGGCAGCCAGCATCATTTTTCCCGGAACCCATGCCGGAGTTGTGTTGATTCCCTTTTTGTTCACAACAGCACCTGTCTGTCTGCCCAAATTCCGGATATAGAGATCCGGTTTTCCCTTTTCATAGGAAGTGTAGGCCAGCCAGTTTCCATCCGAAGACCAGGCCGGATTCAGGGTGATGGTGCCGGAATGTGTGACTGCATGTGGATTGCTGCCGTCAAAATCACAGATCCAGACTTCCTTTGCTCCGCTTCCGTTGGAGATGAATGCAATGCGGCTTTCAAAAATGCCCCAGTCCCCGGTGAGATAGTGGATGACCTCACTGCAGAAGCGTTGGACAATCTTTTTCAAATCCCTTGTCCAGCCCTTGTATTTTTTGCCAATGAGCATCTGACCCCTGACGGTGTCAAACAGGCGGAATTCCACTTCTATGAGTTCATCCTGCACAATCGCGTAACTGGTAATCAGCATTTCCGAGCCAATGGTGTTCCAGTTGGCAAAATTGATGTCCGGAATATCCACGGGCGGACGATTGGGGTCAATGAGAAAGCTGCCCCGGTCAAGGATCTTGAAATATCCGGTGAAATTCAGATTTTCCGAAAGCAGATCCGCAGTTGCAACAGAAATTCCCGATGCCGGGGATGTTCTGGCCGGGGGAATGGCAAGAGGGATCTTGCGCAGATACGGGTTCCGGATGTCAATATAATCATACTGTGCCTGCGATATGCCGATATCCATAAGAAACATCAGCATCAGCACGCCGAAAATGGTGTAAAAACGTTTCATAAACTCCTCTGTGTTCATTTTTGCTGTTTATCTCCTCCTGAGACTGAAAAAAATTTCGCCCTCAAACTGTCAGGGTCTTCAATTTCCTGACACGTTGAGGGGCAGACATTTTCTGAAAAGGTATCGTTCGGACAGCCCGGATGGATTCAGACTGCCACAGAAAAAAACTGCGAACTAATACTCTGTCAATCTTGATTTTGTGAGTTGCAAAAACCGGATTTTTCCAAAAAATCCGGTTTTTCTGTACTGCTGAACTCACAAAATCAAACTTGACAGAGTACTAAGGGTCTGTATCAAAATAAGCTGTTCCAAACCCTCAGGGTTTATGGGCAGAAATTCGTACAGGTTATTTTTTTACAAACCCTAATTGAGTCCATCCGGTGTGAAACGCAATCCTACGGTATATTCGGAAGCGCCTCCGGGCGGAGGCGGGAGCGGATCGGATTTCATCACAGCCCGGTACGCGGATTCATCCAGATAATTGTTTCCGGAACGCCGCTCAAAGTCTATTTCCGCTATGTGACCATCTGACAGAATCCTGATGCGCAGAATGCTCAGCAAATCCCTGCGTCCCCCGGCCAGACTGGGGGAAAAAGCCCAGTTCTGCTGAATATGGTAGGCAAGCTGCTGACCGTATATACTGCCGATTTCGCCCCCGGGGCCGCCTCCGGGTCTGCCGGGAGAATCTGTATTTCCCCCATCTCCGGAACCTCTCCCTCCCCCTTTCTGTGCTGCCTTTCTGCCCACACTTGCTCTTATGCGATCCACTGCATCCTTAATGGAATCCGATCGGGAGGTATCCTCATTCTGAGACTTTTTTGACGGCGGAGTCACTTCCTTTGCCAAATCCCTGGGTTTCTGTGTCTGTGGATTCTTTTTTTTCGTCCGCACAATCTGCTCGGGAGGCAGTTTCTGAGCATCGCTTTTTTCCGGTCTGATTTCCGGCTTTTCCTTCTTCTCCGGTGCGTCCGGGATAACCACCGTCTCTTTGGGTTCAATGACCGGCTGAATCGGAACAGGCGCAGGTTCCGGCTCCGGTTCAGGAACAGGTTCGGGTTCGGGAGCAGGTTCAGGTTCTTCCGGTTCCGGAGGAGCTTCCGCTTCTTCCGTAACTGGCGGAGGTTCCGGCTCAGATTCCATGTCCCCCGCCTCCTTATCCCCTGGAGAACCTTTAAGGCCGGAGAGTTCCGGAGGTCCCGGAAGGGAAACCAGACTGACACTGATGGACTGAGGCATCTGGTACTGATGCCGGCCGAATCCGGGCATAAAAACAAAAACTGCAAAAAGCAGCACATGGAGAAGCGCAGAAGCCGTATAGGTGATATAATATGCACGGGAACAGATTTGGGGTCCCCGGCCAGAAATGTCTTCGTACATAAATTCCCGCATAAATTTTCGTCAGCTCTTTTTCTTCGGAGATGCGGTTTCCCTGTCTTTTTCCTTTTCAGGTTCCCCGGTTTTCAGAGGATCCGTCACCATCCCCAGTTTTTCAACACCTGCATTTTTGATCTCAGCCATGACCTGTATGGCGGTGCCGTAGGGAACATCCTGATCCCCGCGGAAATAGATCTGTTTGCCGGGAGTGTTTTCCAGAATTTTGCTCAGCTTTTCCCGGAGAGAGTCCAAAGCCACAGGCACATCATTGATGAATATCTGTCTGTCCCTGTCCACCGTCACCATCAACTGATCCTGTTCAGAGGGAAGGGCCTTTGCCACAGCATGGGGCAGAGCCACATCCACGCCCTGGGTCATCATGGGAGCGGACACCATGAAAATGATCAGCAGTACAAGCATGACATCCACAAAGGGTGTCACGTTGATGTCAGACATCAGCCGGTCGCTGTTGGTTTCAATCGCCATTAACTCCTCCCTTTCGGCGGCAGAATGTCGCTTTCAATGATATTGAGAAAATCCGCTGCAAAACTCTGCAAATCGGAATCCATCACCTTGATTTTCTGCATAAAGTAATTAAAGGCAATGACAGAGGGAATGGCTACGGCCAGTCCCGCTGCCGTGGCGACCAGGGCCTCGGAAATACCGGGAGCCACAACTGCCAGACTGGCTGATCCCATCTGTCCGATGTTCCGGAAGGATTCCATAATGCCCCATACTGTGCCGAAGAGTCCGATAAAAGGGGTGGTGTTCCCGGCTGTGGCCAGAAAGGGAACCATTTGGGTCATCTGGGTCACTTCGCTGTCAATGGCCCTGCGCAGGGAGCGTTTCACATTCTCTATCCCGGAAAAGCGTTCGCCCATAGGCTGACCGCTTTCCAGCGCTTTGAGGGTATTGGCCTGTCCCATCTTTTTCAGTTCAGCATATCCGATGCTGAACACTCTGGCCAGGGGACTTCCCTCCAGTGATTTGGCTTCCTTGTACGCTATGGAAAGGTCTTTGCTTTCCCAGAAGACTTCCATAAAAAAGTCAGACTGTTTGACTGCCCTGTACATATAGTAGAACTTGATCAGGATAATCGCCCATGAGGTGACTGAGAAGAAAAGCAGCAGAAGCAGCACAAACTGAACCATGGGCCCTGCCTCGCTGACGATGTGTATCAAATTGATGCCGCCAGAATCCATATACTCCGCTCCGAATAAATATAAATGATAAAATTGTTGCCGGTTTTCTCTCTGCCCCTTGCAGAGGGACTTTAAGCTATACGAAGAAAATGCCAAAGTCAAGTCAAACTTATGCAAAAGTCAGAAAGATGTTTATTAAAACATGGGATTAGGGTATACGAAGATTTTTGTCCTGTCAAGAAAGATACCTCTATACCTCTGAGGGAGAAACAGATGCACCATATTGCCAATCTTTTGTTTGAAGCCAAAATGCTCAAGGAAATTCCCCGGTCAGGCTACCATTTTCTGGGAGCGGGAAAAGAATCCGTGGCTGAACATTCCTTTATGATCACCTTTATCGCGTATGCAATGGCCGAAATGGAGCCTGAGGCTGATCGTCTGAAACTGGTCACCATGTGTCTGGTTCATGACCTGCCCGAAGCCCGGACCGGAGACCTGAACTATGTCCAGAAAAAGTATGTGACCCCCCATGAGCGCAGGGCAGTGGAGGACAGTACGCGGGACCTTCCCTTTGGTGCGTCCATTGCGGAACTGATCCGGGAATTCAATGAGGGAAAGACGCACGAGGCCCGGCTCGCAAAGGATGCTGACCAGATAGCTTTTATTCTGGATCTTAAAGCCCTTTCAGATATAGGTCACAGGCCGCCCCGGAAATGGCTGCCCATTGTTCTGGGGCGGGTACAGACAGAGACCGGCAAAAAATTATGCGAGCAGATCATGGAAACCGGATGGGATGCCTGGTGGATGAAGAATTATATGGAATAGCCGACAGGACTTTTTTGGAATTTTGTTACCCGAATTGCATTCAGCATAGCGGAATATAAATCGAAAAAAAGATGCACAAAAAAAATTGAAGGAAAATAGCGATATTTTTCAAAGTATTACATAAAAAATATTCTGTTGCCACGTTTTGTGCTTGACAGATGACCTGTGTTTGCTTAAAAAGGGAACGTAACATTGTTACACAGTTTGGGAAATTTCATTTGTCATTATTTTTTTATATTAAATAATATCAGATGATTAATTACACAAAACATATAAAGAACAGTATTATCCTGAAGCCTGATAAAACCTGTCCGTCAGATTCAGCAGGTTTATCCTGGTACAGATATTTTTTTATTTCAGAATATTGCTGAAGTGTCATCTTTTGCTGTGTGAAGTACGCTGTCAAACGGTAACAATGTTAGCTTGAATGATATTCATCGCCTGATATTAATACTGTTTTGGCAGCTTAAAAACATAATTTATTAATTTTATTTAATATCTGATAAATGCCTGCATTTCTGTATTTATAATAAAATCAGGAAATTAATATTTAGGCTGCCAGCACAGTAATAATGTTGCCGGAAAACCGGAAATGGTTATGACGGCGTCCGAATATATTTATTTAATTCAAAACAACGGAGGAAAGAAATGAACTGGATCACCAGGAGTTTGGGATCTTCCATCGGGAAAAAGCTGATGATGGCTCTCACGGGCCTCGGCTTCATCGGGTTTCTGGCCGGACATCTGGCAGGAAACCTGACCATCTACGGTGGAAAGGACGCGTTCAACAGTTATGCCGAGCATCTCCATTCTCTGGGGCCGCTTGTCACTCTGGCTGAAATCGGGCTGCTCACCTTTGCCATTATCCACATCGGCACAGGTCTGCTGCTTTTTTACCAGAACTGGAAAGCCCGTCCCGTGCGCTACGCGGTGGACAGACGGGCAGGGGGCCGGACTTTGGGTTCCGGTACCATGCCCTATACGGGTCTGATTATGCTGGTTTTCATCATTGTCCATCTTCTGAATTTCCATTTTGTGGACAAGACAGACACCACCATTTTTCAGATTGTGTCCAATGCCTTTGAAAATGTGACGTATGTGATTTTTTACGTGGCAGCCATGATTGTGGTGGCCATTCACATCATCCACGGGTTCTGGAGCGCCTTTCAGACACTCGGCGCCAACCATCCCAAGTACATGCCTGTCATTCAGGGACTGGGTCTGGCTTTCAGCATTATTGTGGGCCTTGGTTTCGGTTTTATTCCCATTTATTTTTCCATTCTTGTGTAAGGAGGTTTTTTCATGAAACTGGATGCCAAAATACCGGCCGGTCCCATACAGGACAAATGGGATAAACACCGTTTTGAACTCAAACTGGTCAACCCCGCAAACAAGCGGAAATTTGACATCATTGTGGTGGGAACCGGTCTTGCGGGCGGCGCGGCAGCCGCAAGTCTGGGAGAACTGGGCTACAATGTGAAAAACTTCTGCATTCAGGACACGCCCCGCCGTGCGCACAGCATTGCCGCGCAGGGCGGCATCAATGCAGCCAAAAACTACCAGAATGACGGTGACAGCATCTGGCGTCTTTTCTATGACACAGTAAAGGGCGGTGACTTCCGCGCCAGAGAGGCAAATGTATACCGTCTGGCACAGGTCAGCCGGAACATCATTGATCAGGGCGTGGCACAGGGCATTCCCTTTGCCCGTGAATACGGCGGTCAGTTGGCAAACCGCTCTTTCGGTGGCGCGCAGGTCTCCCGTACTTTCTACGCCAGAGGCCAGACAGGTCAGCAGTTGCTGCTGGGTGCGTACAGTTCCCTTTCCCGCCAGATTGCCGCGGGAAAAGTGCAGATGTTCACCCGCCGGGAAATGCTGGATGTGGTCATCATCAACGGCAAAGCCAGAGGCATTGTCACCCGCAATCTGGTGACCGGTGAGATTGAGAAACATGCGGGACATGCGGTTGTGCTGGCCACCGGCGGTTACGGCAATGTGTTTTTCCTGTCCACCAATGCCATGAACTGCAATGTCAACGCGGCTTTCCGTGCCTATCGGAGAGGCGCATTTTTCGGCAATCCCTGCTATACCCAGATTCATCCCACCTGCATTCCGGTGCACGGAACCTACCAGTCCAAACTGACCCTGATGAGCGAAAGTCTGCGCAACGACGGACGGGTCTGGGTTCCCAAAAATCCGGGCGACAAACGCGCACCCGGGCAGATTCCGGAATCAGAAAGATTCTACTATCTGGAAGAAAAATATCCCAGCTTCGGCAACCTTGTCCCCCGTGACGTGGCTTCCCGCAATGCCAAAGAGCAGTGTGACGCGGGCAGAGGTGTGGGCGAAACCGGTCTGGCTGTGTATCTGGATTTTGCCGATGCCATAAAACGTGACGGCAAAGATGTGATTGCCCGCAAATACGGGAACCTGTTCCAGATGTATGAGAAAATCACGGCACAGAATCCCTATGAAATGCCCATGATGATTTATCCTGCTGTGCATTACACCATGGGCGGTCTGTGGGTGGATTACAACCTGATGACCACCGTGCCGGGACTGTATGCCACCGGCGAATGCAATTTCTCGGATCACGGCGCAAACCGGCTGGGCGCAAGTGCGCTCATGCAGGGTCTTGCGGACGGGTATTTTGTCATTCCCTACACCATCGGCGGATACCTCGCGGGAGAAAAACTGGAAAATGTCAGCACGGATCATCCCGCGTTCAAAGATTCAGTGGGATATGTCAATGACCGGATCAATAAGCTCATGTCCATCAACGGAAAGCGCACCGTGGATGATTTCCACCGGCAACTGGGCCAGATCCTGTGGGATTACTGCGGCATGGCCAGAAACAACGCGGGGCTGGAAAAAGCCAGAAAGATGATTCAGGAACTGCGCGCGGAATTCTGGGAAAATGTTCTGGTTCCGGGCAAAACCAATGATGTGAACCAGAGTCTGGAAAAAGCGGGCAGGGTTGCGGATTTTCTGGAATTTGCGGAACTCATGGTCATTGACGCGCGGCATCGTCAGGAATCCTGCGGCGGTCATTTCAACGAGGGATTCCAGACCGAGGAAAACGAGGCCAGACGCGATGATGAAAACTTCTGCTACGCGGCCGCGTGGGAATCCAAAGGAGTGGATGCGGAACCTGAACTGCACAAAGAACCGCTGACCTTTGAACATGTGCATCTGACGCAAAGGAGTTACAAGTGACAGCAAAAAACATCAATCTCACGCTCAAGGTCTGGCGTCAGAACGGTGCCGCTGACAAAGGGCGTTTTGAAACATACGAGGCAAGGGATATTTCCACGGACATGTCCTTTCTGGAGATGCTGGATGTGGTCAATGAGAAACTGGCTGTGGAAGGCAAAGAACCCATTGCATTTGACAGTGACTGCCGGGAGGGAATCTGCGGTCAGTGCGGCTGTGTGGTGGAAGGCCGTCCCCACGGTCATGAAAAAGGCACAACCCTGTGCCAACTGCACATGCGCCATTTTGATGACGGTGACACCATCGCGATTGAGCCTTTCCGTGCAAAGGCATTCAAGGTGCTGAAAGATCTGATGATTGACCGCAGCGCGCTGGACAAGATCATTCAGGCAGGCGGTTACATTTCCGTGAACACGGGCGGCGCACCGGATGCCAACAGCATTCCCATTCCCCAGGATGTTGCGGAAAAGGCAATGGACGCGGCCGCGTGCATTGGCTGCGGTGCGTGCGTGGCCTCATGCCCCAATGCCTCTGCCATGCTGTTTACCAGTGCCAAAATTTCCCAACTGGCACTCCTGCCGCAGGGAAGACCTGAAGCCGCAAAACGGGCAATCAATATGGTCCGGGCAATGGATGCACTGGGATTCGGCAACTGCACCAATGAAAGGGAATGCGAGGCTGAATGCCCCAAGGAAATATCCATTGTCAACATTGCACGCATGAACAGGGAATTTCTGAAGGCGTCTTTCTTTTCTGATGTGATGTAGCTGATCTGATTCTGTAAATTCTTACCATCTGTAGGGTGGGTGGAGCGAAAGCGAAACCCACCTTTTTGTCTGAACACGATGAAAAAGATCCACATGATGGACAGGATGATTGCAAATAAAAATCCTGTGAGTTCAACTGTAGATAAAAGCCTGATTTTTTGTAAAAATCATGCTTTTTCAATTCACAGATTCAAGAATGGAAGAACAGCAGGTCGGATTGGCAACAGCATAATCCGAGATTTAAAAACCGCAGGTGGTTGGAGCGCATTTCGGCATACTTCGGCAAGCTCAATAACCAAGCTCAAAGACCGAAGCGAAACCCACATTTTGTCTGAACACGATGAAAAAGATTCACATGATGGACAGGATGATTGCAAGTAAAAATCCTGTCCATCATGCAAATCCGGCAAATTCTGTTCAGGCAGGACAGGGAAACAAAATCATAAATCGACAGAATACAAAAAACAAAAAAGCAGCCGGAAAACCGGATATTTTTTTAATAAAAAAGTAAAAATTCAAATGGATAACTTCTATTCTGAAAAAATATTGCTTTTCTGTTTTTCCAGTGATAGAATAATTGGCGATAATAATCACCATTAACAAAGGAGTTCCTTATGGATAATCTTCTTTTGGAAAAAGTGCTTGAAATGCCGACCGGTGAACGGGTTGTATTTGCCGAACTGATTCTTGCAAGTATTGACTGCGAAGACGAAAAGATTCGCCAGTCATGGATTGCGGAAGTCAATAAACGCATAAAAGCGGTAAAGGAAGGCAAATCAGAATTACTTGATTTTGAAAGATTATACAATGAAAATCAGCAGCCATGAATCGGCAGCCAAAGGTTTACAGACCAGATACCACTATTGAACAGTTTTGCTCTTGCCATTTTGAGAGTAATGATGTATGAAACGGATATGAGAATTCTTCCGACAAAATCAGCTATGAACCGTGCCGGAAAAATCCATTTTGTGTTAAATTTTAACCATCTGTTATTTTTTGGAAAATAACTCAGAAAGAAAAGACACATGAAGATAACTGTCTGTTTTATCTGTTTTCTGTGTTCAGGATTGCTGCTTTTTCTGCTGCTTTTCCCAAGCCGTTCAGGGGAAAAATGTTTTATCGCTCATAAATAAAACTACCGGCAGGAACTGACACTGGATGACTGCATCCGTATTGCTGAAATAGCTGAAGAATCCCATTCCCCGGCTGTTGCACGCGACTGGTATCAAAAAGCGGATCAGTTGATGTCCGGTTCTGTTTCCATTGACGAGTTTTCAGACAAATAAAAACATCTGCTGTTGATATTTCTTCTGTTTTGCATTGCGTATCCTGTTATTGCGGAGCAGGATGAACTCACAAAAATTCAGGGAAAATCAAAATGTTAAAAAATAATTATAAAAATAGACACTTATTTCTCACAGACTGAATTGTGATATTTGCGTATGGAAGACTTTGAGTTGTTCAGCGATCTGTCAGCAATTGAAATTATTGCTGTGAATTTGTCTGTCAGGGAACGTGACAGATTGAAATCCCAGTTTGGAGGACATCGATGGAGAAAACTCAAAGGTATAGCCAGCGTCCGTTTTCCAAACGGAGAAATTCACAAGGCAGAAGTTCACTGGTATGAAGCACACGGAATCGGACGCAGAAAAATGAAAGTCAAACACATACTGGATTGAAGATAAAATGAAATTTGCCATTTGCATACAGGGATATGATGATCTGGAAAATTGGAAGATATACCGTATTCTTCCTGATGAAAAAGCGAATCAGGCGGATTGCATACGTGTTATTGATGAATCGGGAGAGGATTATCTTTATCCTGCTTTCAGATTCCTGATTGTGGATTTTCCGGATGAAATACAGACAAAATTACTGGAATCAGTCAGGGAAGCAGCGTGACCGAATCTTTGAAGAGAGGAAACATCTGTTAATGCCGATTAAGAGTCAAAAATTCTGAAATAAGTAAAAACAGGATGTTATAAAACCGAACCTTATGAATACGCTTCATAACCTATTGATTTTACATTCCTGAATTTGACTCTTAATTCGCATTGTTAATGAAGTTTACCCAATACTTTCCTGCCGCAAGCTCCCAACCTGACAGAAAATTGATAAAATCAGAATGGATACAATATGTTACTCAAAATCCTGCCAAAGAGGAAATTCAGGATGATGGAAGAATACGGCTATGGGCAGGAATGGCAGAAATGAATAACAGATTCCTCAGAGTTGTTTTACTGGATGACGGAGAGACCGTTCACAATACTTTTTTTGACCGTTCCTGTATGGAGTGATGACATGAAAATACAATATTTTTCCGATACAGACACCCTTCTGCTGATACTGAATGAAAATCCAGTGACAGAGACAAGGGATTTTGATGAAAATACGCTTGCTGATCTGGATGAAAATGGTAATCCGGTCAGTATCACCATTGAACATGCAAAGGCATGTGCAGGCATTCCCAATTTTTCTTATCAGATTGCAGCCTGAACACCGATGAATCCGGATTCAAAACAAATGAAGAATAATCATCCGGCAGAAAATCCCGCGTCACTGAGGATATATGAGCCATAACATGCCTGAAAATCTGAAAAAATATTTTTTGGACTGTGATTTCAGTGATCTCAGCATGGACAGATATGCTTTTTTCATCACAGAGAGAATACTCAATTACGGTGACATGGCTTCCATTAAATGGCTGCTTGCCGCAACTGACAGATCTTTTACAGCACATTACCCGCGAAGTGAGAAAAATCGGAATCACCTGAAAATGAAAAATTGAGAAATGCCTCTGCCATGCTGTTCACCAGTGCCAAGATTTCCCAACTGACTCTGCTGCCGCAGGGAGGTGGTCGGTCAAATCCGTTGATCTGAAATCCCCTCCCCCGGCCGGAGGGGCAGGGGAGGGGGATAAAACAGGCATTTTTCACCCTCCCCCGGCCCCTCCCTCAGGGGAAGGGAGTGTTGATTTGAGGC
>CAZDIU010000169.1:0-11531 GCA_964505535.1 uncultured Desulfobacterales bacterium
AAAAAATGAGGTTTGGAGTCCAAAAACCTCTTGACATTTAACACAGTCGCTGCTGATCCATCCTCTAAAAATTAAATCGGCTGATTATCCGTTCAGGGTATGGAAAAGAACTCTGCTGCATTTTTCCCCAAAATCCGTTTCAGATCCTCTTCCGGAAGATGCAGTTTCTCCATCTCTTTGAGTTCCCGATCCCATGCAAAAGGAATATTGGGGAAATCAGAACCGTACAGAATCCGATCTGTTCTCATTTCATTCAGGGGCACAGGCCGGTTTCCGGGAAAATAGTCTGTCAGCACCATAGCTGTATCGAGCCACAGGTTGTCATATTTTTCTGTCAGATTTTTGTATGGCAGATATTCATCCGCGCCCAGATGCGGTACGCATATTTTCAGTTCAGGAAAACTGCGCAGCACGTTTTCCAGTTTGTCCGCGCTGCACAGTACACGGGGATCACAGGAATAGGCCGGGCTGTTGGGTTCTCTGCCCACATGCATAACCACAGGCTTTTTCTCAGACAGACACAACTCATACAGGATATTCATTTCATTGCTGTTCATCTCAAAGCACTGGACATGACAATGAAGTTTCACACCTTTCAGACCCAGGGCAAAAGCCTGTTTCAGAATATTCCCCGCTTCGTTTTCACCGGGAAAGACTGTTGCCATTCCTGTGATCTTTCCCGGATGCAGTCTGCAAAGCTCTGCCATATACTGATTCAGTTCATATGCAATGCCCGGTTTGTGGGCATACTGCAATGCCACAATATGGGAAATCCCCCGTGATAAAAGAAACCTGATCAGTTCCCCGGCACTCATGCGGTAACGTATGGGATAACCGTAGGCATCAAACCATTTCCATACAGCCCTGAAAATTCCATCCGGGAATATATGCACATGCGAATCTGTTACATCCGGCAGAGAGGAGGGGACGGCCATGCCCTCACTGTCATTTACTGCGGGAAGTTTTTTCTTTAACATCATATCGTTAAGACTCCTTTACATTTCTGTTTCTGCATTCCTGTCAGTTTTCAGGGGAATTTTTCATGCCGGGCCGACAGAAGACTTGAAATCATGGTGGAATCCATAAATGAAATTTTTCCTGCTGCCCGGCGGTCAACCTCCGGACAGAATCTGCTTTTTGAACAAAACCCAATTCAGCCGGGGAGATCCCATATTCTTGCTGTCAGTGAGAATTTTCATTTTTTACGGTTTGTTGACGCTCCTGCGCACAGTATCAGGACTTGCATTTCCTCTCCTCCCGGTCATTTGGCTTTACATCTGATAAATACAGAGTTATAATACAGAATTATTCAGATAAAAAAAAGCAGATTATTCATTTGAAAAGTCCTTGTGGGAAATGCAAAAACCAGGAGGGGCTTTCGATCTGCGGTGCGGATCATGAACAGATTGGAAGCCTGTCCGCGCAGGGATTTGGAAATTGCTGATGTGCCGGTTTTGCGTTCTGAGGTTTCAGTGTTCAGGTTTCAGTGTCTGTTTCCTGACACCTGACACCCGGCATCTGAACCATCCGGTATTTTAAGAACTTCCTCTTCCCTTAGTTCTGATAATGTCTGTCCGTTAATTCCACAGAAAGGAGATTGGTATGATAAACAGGGGAATCATATATGCAATGATCTGGGCAGCGGTGCTGTGCGGCAGTGCTTTTGCCGGTGAAGTCCGGGAGATCGTGCTGAGTGACGGCAGTGTTATCACAGCAGAAATTCTCTCTTTCACTGACGGAGTTTATACACTGCGGTCAGATATGATGGGGAAAATTATTGTGGAGGATGAAAAAGTAAAGGAAATCCGCAAAAAATCCGCTGGCAGCGCTGCGCAAAAACAGAGCGGAGCCATTCCTGTGATTCAGGGCCTGAATCTGAACGGGCTGGATTTTCAGAGCATTCAGGAATCCGTCACAGGGAATCCAAAGCTGATGGGCATTGTCACCTCCCTGGAAAATGATCCGGATGTGCAGAAAATCATGGCAGATCCGGAACTGATGGAGGCTGTCCGTTCCGGCGATCTCGGAACGCTGCTGACAAGGCCGGAATTTCTGAGACTGCTGGAAAATCCCAAGGTGCAGGGAATCGGCAGGGAACTGGCAAAATAAACATATCTCATTGATTCCGGGTCGTTGGGATGCAGGAATGCTCCGGGAGTGCATCCGGATCATTTCCGTATGCTTGTCAGTGTCCTGTATTCGTGATGTCTGCGTCCGGCAGTGCCTGTCTGTCATGCCATACTGTTCAGCGCCTCTTTCAGCCAGGGATGCGCATCGCAGGGCATGGGATCCTCTTCTCCGCCGTATTCCAGCACAAACCTGTATTTCAGCAAATATCTCATGGTCTTGCTTCCAGTTCCCTTCGCACTTTTGCTCCGGATGATTTTTTTGACCGTGTCGCCGTATTCCTCAGAATCAAAAAAACGCATACAGACACCGGCCATGTCAGTGACTGCAAGTTCCACGGTTTTTTCATCAATCTGCTGAGCGCCGCTGCTGGCAGCAATTCTGCAGCCTGTCCGGATCAGTGTGTTCAGATCGCGCAGCACCCCGCCGCTCCGAAGAGACAGATGCATAAGAGCCGCATCCGAAATGATCTGCGGACAGTCCCGGTGAGCGGAGATGCCGGATATCCGTTTCAGCACAGCCTCCTTCAGCAGGGCCAGCGAACTGATATCCGGATTTCCTGTGGCATCACACACCCTCAGAGGCCGAATTGTTTCGATGACAGTGTCATCCTTTTTCAGATGGGAAAAAAGAGGGGAGCAGAGGATATGGAGGGGAACAGTATAAAGAATTCCCGCGCCGGCAGGCATCAGCTCGGAAAATTCCTCCAGAAAGATTTTCTCCGCTGTCCCCGGTTCCAGTTTGTCTCCGTCATCAATCAGGATAAGAGGATCAGCCGGTTCCTCGCTCCAGGCATGTTTCAGTATCCGGTCTTTGTAATTAAGTGTCTGCACTTCACCTATTTTTTCCTCAATGCTCTTTAAGAACCGGATTTCACTTTTATATTCCCGATCTCTCAGCACTTCCAGTTTTGAAAGAACATTGTCGGAAACCTCCTCTTCCCGAAGCCGGGCAAAGGCATTGTCCGAAAGCCGGAAACAGTCATATGTAATCCGGGAAAAGCGCGAGCACAGTTTTTCCGTATATCTCCGAAGGTCTTCAGACCTGGCCTTCAGTTTCTCCCGAAGGCTGTGCCGGAATGCAGCATCCGTGCGAATCCGGAAGGATACAGCACTGAGCAGATTTGGGCTGTTTTCTTTTATGCCTGCATTTTTTAAAACAGGTTCAGTCAGTTCCAGCAGATCATTCAGAGGGGAAGTGAAACTCTCATCGGGCATGGAACGGATGAGCCGGGAATAGAGGGCAAAAAGAATATCCGGGGATTCTGCATCTGCCAGACTGATTTCATCGGCCAGGGAAAACAGTACCATATTCCTTTTTTTCCGCAGTTCCCTGTTTTCAGCCACCTGCCGCAGAACATCGGAGGTTCCGCATCCGCCCTGGGTCATCAGCAGCACTTTCGGAAACCGCGGACTGTTTTTGAATATGCAGACAAGACGGTCGGCAACAGGCTCTGTCAGTCCTTTCACCCGGAAGTTTCCCTGCTCTTCGGCAGTAAAACCTTCCTGGCGGAACTGCCGGTACACCCTGGCAAAAACATCAGAAATTTCATCAGCCATGTCTTTTCCCCCACATCCCGATCTCCCGGAATCCCACTGTTCCGGCATCAGACATTTGCACACTGACAGGATCCGGTGCCGGATTTCGCGCGGGTATGGCAAACCTTGTGAACATGGGCTTCAGCAAAGGATTTCCAATCCGCAAGGTGCGAAATCAGCATAGGGCCGAATCAGGACACTGTCCAAATTTTCCTTCCGGAAAAACTGTAGCACAAAAAAAATGAAAAATCATCACCCTTGTGCATCATAAAAGACTGCCTGAAAAACCTCCAGCTTTCTGAGCATAATCCAAAAATGATTTTTTCCCCTTGCAGGCTGTTGCGTGAAACATTGCAGTAAAAAAATTGTGAGCAGGGAAAGAGACAATCCTTTTTGAAAAAGAAAGTCAGAGAGACCTGTTATCCCCGGCAGAAACGCTGCCATTCCCGGAAAAAAAGATCGCCCATGAACGCGGAAAACACACCCGCTCCTTTGCGCATATGCTCCATGAGATATTCAAAAAGCAGGAACTGCAAATCCCGGTTGGACACCAGACTTCTGTAATTTTCCCGGCAGTCCAGCCGGGGAAGGATGCCGCGGATACATCTCCCGGGCAGTTCCTCGATGAACATTTTTTCCAGCAGCCGGAACACGCACGCATCCATGCGGAAATCCGGATCAATGGTATGCAGCACCCCGTCCAGTGTGAAAAAAGTCTTGCGGAACAGCAGCAGATCCTTTGGAAAAGCAATTCCCCGGATGGCCGTCTGATCAATGAACCAGAAAGCTTTTTCCATAAACATGCACTGGGTGTATTCCGGGGTTTTGAGGATGCTGGGGACAATATCCCTTATCCGTGAAGATGTCTCATTTTCAGGGTTTTGTTCTGAAAGCAGTCTCAGACTTTCACAAATCAGATCCGCATTTCCCAGCAGAATGGCCAGATTGAGGCGCACCATGTTCATTCTGCGTTCTCTGGAAAGTGTGCCGGTCAGGCTCCAGTCCAGAAGAACCGGCTGAATATGCCCTTTTTCATCGCGTTTTCCGAAAATGTTTCCTGCGTGGGGATCTCCGTGAAAAAGGGGACTTTCCTCCCGCGAAAACAGAGGCTGCCAGATCACGGTTTCAAACAGTTTTTCCGCGCACTGCTTCCTTTCTTCCCCGGTCATGGGAATATCGGTTATCTTGTCCCCTTCCATGAATTCCATGACAGTCATGTTTTTTGTGGAAAAAGGCAGCAGCGCGGGAATCCGCACAGATTCGTTTTTCTGATAAAATCCCTGCGCGCGGCGCAGATGAGTCTGTTCCCCGGTCAGATTGATCTCCTCTTTCAAAGCATCCCGTATATCCGCAAAGGTTTCAGCAAAGCGGAAATCCCGGAGCGGGTATCTGTTCCTGTTCCGGTGAAAAAAGCGGGCAAGCTGATCCAGCAGACGGAATTCCTCTGTGAGATATTCCCGGATGCCGGGGCGCAGCACCTTGAACACACCGCGAGAGGTTTTTCCCGTATCCGGCGCAGTCCATGTGAATCCAACCACTGTTCCCACGCTGGCCTCGGAAAGAATGCGCTCGTCAATCCGCACATTGCAGGGAACCAGATAATTCCAGATTTCATTGCGGATTCCGTCTGTTATAACGGCAATGTCGGTTCCGTGCATTCCGTTTTCCAACTGGATCAGCCATTTTCTGAATTCCGGGTCCGTATTGCGGTTCCGGGCAATGATCTGACCGAGTTTGTGCAGGGTGGGAATCTGCTTTGCCAGCGCGATCAGGCGCTCTTTCACCGGCACTTCCTGTTTCATCAGCAGTTGATCCGCAGTAATGCCGAAAATCCGTTCCTGCGAAAGCCGGGAAAAGAGAAAACGGATGCCGTCTTTGACAATGGGACGGTATTCTTTGTAAACTTCCGGCACGGCTTCTTCGGGCCGGGTTTCCCTGAGCAGCTCTTCGGCTGCTTTTTCCTGAAACTCTGCGCCCTGCATTCCTGCGGCTGAGCGCAGCCGGGCAATGATCTGGGAACGGGTTGCCAGAGCAGGCATACGTTTCAGATACGCGCGTGCCTGTTCAAAACTGATGGAGTTTATCATGGAATATTCTCAATCAGACAGGGGTAATGGCAATTCGCTGTTCCCCCTTTCTGACAGTTTAAAATTTCACAATAAATAAGTAACCGTTCATAAGTTAAATCCTGAAAACCTAAAGGTTTATAACAGCCGAAAATATATGAACGGTTACCTAAAAACAGGCAGTTGGACTTCCTGTTCTGATTTTTTAATTTATAAATCAATATGTTATTTGGAATCAGTATAGAAAGTACCCACCACCGCATGGTGCGCTTCATCCAAAACCGGAAACAGTCCGGTTTTTTCCGAATGCTTTACATATTCCTCAAACACTGTTGTTCTTTTATCCCCTTTGCTGTCCAAAGCATTTGTATTCCAATTTCTTATCGCCGTCTGTGTGGTGATGATGACAATATCATCCGTCAGTTCGATTTGGGATGGTCTGGAGTGCATCGGGTTACTGGAAACAATACGCATATTGACCGTATCCCTTGAAGTTAAGTAAGGCAACATAAATTTT
The DNA here is from genome assembly GCA_964505535.1 of uncultured Desulfobacterales bacterium. GTDB lineage: Bacteria > Desulfobacterota > Desulfobacteria > Desulfobacterales > Desulfococcaceae > JAABRU01. The sequence goes on from CAZDIU010000169.1 coordinate 6,249, forward strand.
CGGGTGCAAAGTTTTCAGAAAAACCGGATTTTTCCGGAAAAATCCGGTTTTTTTATACCTGAAAACTTTCGGTTGGGTACTTATCTCCAAAAGATTGTTCTGAAAAGTCTCATATGCCTGTTCAGGCAGATGTGATACCAATTCTCCATTGAATTTACGCAATACTTACCCTTAAATTAAAGGCGGAGGAGTCCCGAACTGAAAATTTGGGACACAAATACAGCCAAAATTCCGTTTCACTTCATTTTGGCACTCCAAGCATATTTTCAATGGAGATTTGGTATGAGGTATGCGCCAGCCACAGCACTTTTTTGTTTTTGGGAACAACATTTCTGCAAATCCGGTTTACAGAGGTGAACGTCTTGCCTGCCCCTGTGGGAAGCACCAATAAGCCGGATTTATAACTTTTATTATCGAAACTGCATAACTTCGACAGATTGGCAAAAGCATCTTTCTGATGTTCAAAAGGTGCTTTCGGAATGTAGTTGGGATTTTCCCGTCTGAGCTGTTTTAAATCAAATGACTGGTACATTTTTTCTTATCCTTCCCGATTTTTTTCAGACAAAGGACGGAATTCATCCGCAGACGAATTCCGTCCTGTCTCTCAGTTCATCCGATCAAAAGCCCGGTTTACTGCACATTCACTGTTGTCACATGCACAGTTGCATCCGCTGCAACGGTTCCGGTGTAAGTCTTTGTTTCCCCTTTGTTGACCACCCGGACTTCATAGGATGTGGAAGACAGAGGGGTGTCACAGTAGCTCCACCAGTTGACTTCCACTTTGTAATTTCCCGCAGGAGGATTGGTCCAGAAGATGTTTTCCGGCCTGCCCGCGACATAATCATCACACTGGTTGTCAATATCCAGTTGGCCGCCTGCTGCGGATGCGGGGCTGCCATAGTCAATGACATTGCCGTTGGGTTCTGTCACCCACAAATCCAAGTCCACCGGCACTGAGGAATGCCATACCAATGTAATGCCCAAATCTCCGGTTCCGACCGAGGGAGTCGGCACAGAGGAACAGGGGCATGGCCCCTCCTGATCCATTGTCAGTTGACCAAGATAAACCGTTTTGGAAATCTCATACCAGGGATAGCGGTAGGGCCGGTTCACATTCACAACTTCAGGCAGAATCCTGTGCCCCACGAGTCTGGGAAGATCACTCTGATAATCCCTTGTCCAGGTTTCCACACACAGCCGGTATCTGCCCTGAGGAACAATATAATTGATCCGGTTGCACCATCCGCTGGTGCATCCGTCCGGACTCACCGATGCTGCTCCTTCAAAGGGAGCGGCTCCGGGAAAATAGAATTCCAGAATTTCCGCAGCACAGACATTCCGCCATGTGTACTGGGATGCGCCGGTGTTGTCCAGCAGAATGCATCCTGCCGCGCTGTCCCGAAGGGGAGCTGAGGCAGCGAAAATCGGGGAAAAATGCGTGGTCTGGCCCGTAACGGTTCTGGCAGCCGCATCAAAAACACCGCCAAGCAGTTCAACTGCATTTGTTGTTTCATTAATGCGGTACAGCACTGCATTTTCAACAGCGTCTGCACCGGTAAGGGGGATCGTCACGGTTACAGCCTGCTGGAAATTGAAACCACCGGGGCCAAAACGGTAAATGTCAGAAATCCGTTTTTCCCCTTCCGGCAGAACCGGAGTGGGACTGTTGTCTTTTTCAATGGAGAAAACAGCCGTTCCGGCCTGTCCATTCAGTCCGGGTGCAACCGCTCCCGCGGGAACAAACACGGCAGCACCGGACGCAGTCTGAACAGACACACCCGAATCTGTGCTGGCAGTTCCGGATGCCATAAAGGATTCCGCGGATGCACCCTCGGCAGCACCGAAATTTTTCAGCACAAAATAAAAATTGTTTCCCGCTGTGCGTGCCGGATCATACGCCATGCTGATCCAGTAGGGAACTCCGGTTATCTTCAGGGAGGGAATAAAGATTTCCAGTTCAGGGGAAAGAATGACCGGATTCGCATATCCGGGATTCTGAATCTCTGCAAAATCCTTCAGACGGAAAACAATGGCATTGGGATCAGGCACAAATTCAAAGGATGCGCGCAGAAAGAGAGTGTCCAGTTTAATCACGGGGAGAATCAGATCCAAATTGTCTGTCAATGTGGGTTCTGTCACTTCCGGGCTGGCGGATGAAACCGGATCTGCACACACATTGTCAAAGGCAAATGCGGAGTTGGGGCCATAGGCCATAATCCACAGCGTATCCATGACACTGCCTGCCAGAGCAAAATTTCCGGACAAAGTGGCATCTGTGTCAGATTTGTTGATCCGGATGGTGATGCGATCTTCTCCATATTTGAGTCCGACAGCATTGATCGGAGTGTTCAGCGGATAGGGGTCGGAAATCCACCATTGAGAGTTTGTCACATCCCAGGCCCCGAAAAACATGGTGCTGAGTCCGGGAAAAACAAAAACGCTTACGCCATCTGCTGTGATTCCGTTGACATTCAGGAAAACATCCCCGTTTGTAAAGGAATAAATTGCGAAGCCAGCGTCCGCATCCTGCATGTCGGCCTGAACTTCCACATCCACAGCAAAGGGGCCTGCGGGAAGAAAATTCACTGCTGCAATTCCCACACTTTCGTCACCGGGACGGGAAAAAACCAGTTTTTCATTCTGTATCTGCATTGCTTCATAAAACCAGGAATGCGCAGACAGGCCGGAAAAATCCTCGTGAAACAGGGTGCAGGAATCTGCCACTGAGGTTGCCCCTGCCGAAACCGGAAGGATCAGCAGGCACAGCACCAAAAAGATCAGCCTGTTAATATTTATCTTACGTTTCATATAGTCTCCTTTTTCCAGAGATGGAAATCCGGGGCACCGCTGCCCCATGCACCGGTATCAGCCGGAAATCCTGTATTACATATATTTTTATTTTAACATACAGCCCGGCAGGATGCAATATGAATCATAATTATCTAATATTATAATTTATTGTATATGATATAATTTGCATTTTTTGCTGCCCGGATAAACAGAATAAATATTCGGCAGGCGTTGAATAATGATGTTCTCTCTTTTTCGGAAAAAGATCGGGCTGATTTTCTGTCTGTCCGCAGGTTCTTTTGACGGACAGGCTGCAGCACTGTGTAAAAAGATACAGCTGTCTGAAAAAAAGATAAATATCATTTGGAAAGAAATCGTTGACAAGCAGCCATGTTTTTTATAGAGATAAAAATCATAAAATGTTTCAGATTTGAACTTTGCTCTTTATAAGACGTTCAAAAAATTTTGGGAAGGCAGCAGAAAAAAGATAATATTTCCATAGAGTTTTGACCGTCAAAACATCCAATTTTTTTTAACACCTGTCATTTATTCATTTTCAGAGAAAGGAAAGGTTGTTCCATGTCATCCCCATTGCGTGTTCTGATTATCGGCGGTGTGGCCTGCGGCCCGAAAACAGCAAGTCGGCTTCGGCGCCTGATGCCGGAAGCGGATATCACCATGATCGAAAAAGACGAACTGGTATCTTACGGGGCCTGCGGTCTTCCCTATTATGTGGAAGGCGAATTCATCAATATCAACGCCCTGACCCACACCCAGATCGGACTGCCCAGAACCCCTGAATTTTTTGCCAATACCAAAGGATTCAGGACCCTGACCCGCACCGAGGCTGTGCGCATTGACCGCAAAAACAAAACCGTGCGGGCAAAAGATCTGAATACCGGCAGTGAAACAGACATGCCTTATGACAAACTTGTGCTGGCCACAGGCGGTTATGCCTTTCGCCCACCGATTCCGGGCATTGATTTGAAAAATGTCTGGTTCATGACCCACCCCGAAGATGCCCGCACCCTGGTGGAGGAAATCGGAAAACAGGGTTTTCAGAAAGCCGTGATGGTGGGCGCGGGATTCATCGGCATGGAAGTTACGGAAGCACTGGTAAACCGGGGGCTGGATGTCACTCTGGTGGAAATGTTTGATCAGGTTATGCCCGGTGTTCTGGATAAGGATATTGCCGCGTATGTCCAGCTTCATCTGGAAGACAATGAGGTGGAACTGGTTCTTGGAGAAAGGGTGACAGCCCTGAAAGCGGATGAAAGCGGCAGAAAGGTGGCTGCTGTGCAGACAGACAGACAGCGCATTGACGCGGACTGCGTGATTATTGCAGTGGGAACCCGGCCTGCTGACATGCTTGCCAGAGACGCGGGAATTTCCTGCATGGAAAAAGGCGGCATTCTTGTGAATGAATACTGTCAGACCAGTGATCCGGACATTTATGCAGGCGGAGACTGTGCGGTGAACAGCTATGTGACCAAAGGAATGGGAACTCCCATGTATGTGCCGCTGGGTTCAACGGCAAACAAACAGGGCCGCATCATTGCCAATCACATTGCAGGCAGACCTGTTCCCTTTGACGGCATTGGCGGAACCGGCATTGTGAAATGTTTTGAGTTCAATGTTGGCCGCACCGGAATGAGCGAAACAATGGCAAAACGCCTCAACATTGACTATGAGGTCACCACCTGGGGCGGGCCGGATCGTCCCCATTATATGAAAAATGCCCGTTATCTTCTGATTAAGATGCTGGCTTCAAAACGGGATCGCAAAGTGCTTGGAGTTCAGGTGGCAGGCATGGGAGAGGCGGCAAAACGCGTGGATGTGATTGCCAGCACCATTTATTTCGGCGGCACACTGGATCAGCTTGCCAATATTGATCTGGCTTATGCTCCTCCCTTCAGTCCGCCCATTGATCCCATTGCCACCTGCGCCCAGATTCTTGGCAACAAAATGGACGGCATTGCCATCTCATTGTCTGCGGAAGAAGCCAGGAAACGGATGGATACAACAGACGCAGTGCTTCTGGATGTGCGGGAACTGGATGAAAACAGGATGCTGACCATTGCCTCTGACGCAGACAGGCATTTTCACATTCCGCTGGGGCAGCTCAGAAAGCGCATGAATGAACTGCCAAAAGACAAAGACATTCTGGCCTACTGCAAGATCAGTCTGCGGGGATATGAGGCACAGTTGATTCTCAATGCAGGCGGATTTGACCGGGTCTGGTTTATTGAAGGAGGCCATGAGGCATGGCCTTATGAAATAGACTATCGCGGGCTGTAAGTGTTTTTGTATTACAGACTGTCTGAATGCATGAATGACAGTTCAGACAGCAATCCTGTAAATCCATCAGGCAGTGGTAAATCCGTTGTTCATTCCGTAATCGGTACGGAAGTCCGGACAGAATGTGTTGGATTACGCTTCGCTAATCCGACCTTGTATGTTGAGGTTGAGGTTGAGGTTGAGGTTGAGTTGACC
>CAZDIU010000170.1:0-11463 GCA_964505535.1 uncultured Desulfobacterales bacterium
TTCATGCAGAAAATTTCCTCATCGGAACAAGTAAAATGTTCCAAGTATCGGTATAGATATTGTTCCAAAAAGAGACATAAAAATTTCGTTCTGGATAATATTTTGTTTTTTATGGTTATTGAAAGAGGGAAAACCTGTCAGGATAAATATTCCCTGATAAGTGGCGGTTGTGGCTGTTATCAGGAAAAATTGTTTGATAATAAATCGTTATGTGCTTTATAGTTGTGGATAATGCAATTATCAGTCGAAAAGAGCAGAAAAGTATGGAGATGATACTTTGAAATTCCTTTTGCTACCCGGAATGGGTGCTGATTCATCAATGTACGGAGCCGAATTCAGAAAAATTGATAAACTGACATTGGTTAATTGGCCTGAATATGCAAATGAAAAATATATTTCAGAAGTTGCGAAAAAAGTAATCAGGTTATATCAGGTCCGGGAAGGCGACATTGCAGGCGGTTCGTCTCTCGGTGGAATGGTAGCGGCGGAAATTTCAAAATATGTAAAGCTGAAAAAGATTTTTCTTATCGGCAGTTCGCTCCTGTCTGAAAATATCAATCCTCTGCTGAGACAGGCCAGCGCATCTGTTGATGCCGCACCTGTATATACACTTAGAAAAATAGCAGAAAGCGCTGCGGTGTTTTCTGCTGGCCATATCAGAAAAGTTCTGAAAATGTTCAGTGAAACAGATGAATTTTTTATGAAAGCGATGTGCCGTGCAATATGCGAATGGGAGGGATGTCCTGTTCCGCAATGCAGTGTTTTCAAAATTCACGGCGGGAAAGACAGAATAATTTTCCCGGAAAAGGATTCGGTAATAGTGGAAAATGCAGGTCATATGATTGCAATGACACATGAAATTCCGGTTGTGGATTTTATCAGATACAATCTGAAATAGCCTCTAACCCGGCGGTGCACTCGGACGCGGAGGGGATCTTGATGTTAGGATGTATTTGTTTTATTGATATATTTTAAACATTTTTAAGGAGATTGATTATGATGAGCAAAATGTTGCGGTTGACTGTTTTTGTACTGGCTGTGATATCACAATTGATATTCATGGGCAACACCGGTTTGGCTGAAAACGATAACAAACTGACATTGAAGGTATTGTGTGATGATGAGGCAATGTCTGATGACTATCCAACCGAACACGGACTTTCGATTTTTGTCCAACTGCCGAACGGACATGCCTGGCTTGTTGACACCGGCACAACGGATATTTTTATGCAAAATGCCCGGTTAATGAATGCTGACCTGGAGCATCTGACCGGCATCGTGATAACCCACGGCCATGATGATCATACCGGAGGTCTGACATTTTACGACAGACTGAAATCTCAGCCGCCTGTTTACGGACATCCTTATATATGGCATAAGCAGTATGATATTGAAAAAGGTGAAGCGGTCCGCATTTGCGGGATGCCTTATCTGGCGCGCAAATATGCCGATCCTGCATTCAAACCAATAAACAATGTATCAGAACTGGATGAAAATCTTTATTTTTTGACAGATATTTATCGTGAACCGGGAAGTTATGTGCCGACAAAGGGGAAATTCTTCAATGAAGACAGAACCGGTCCGTGTCCGATTATTGATGATGCCACCCTGTCAATAAAAACAGAACGCGGTATCGTTGCTGTTTTTGGATGCGGCCACGCTGGATACATAAATATATTGAAAGCCATCCAAAAAAATTTCCCTGGCGAAAAACTTCTTTCAGTGGTTGGCGGACTGCATCTGAAAGGTGCGGACGAAAAAGTGCTTGAGGCTGCTGTCGCATATACCGATGAAATGAAAGCAGACGGCTTTACCTTTTACGGCGGGCATTGCACCGGGAAAAATGCGATTGAGTATTTTAAAAATAAATACGGAGAGGATGTTGTAAAATCTCTTGGCTCAGGAAGAGTGATTGTCTATTGATCGGCTTCTGTATAACCATTCAGGCATGGAGCCCCTTCAGGGGGCTTCTGATGCTGCCCGCTCTGCGGATGGGGTCTCACTTTGAGGCTCATCTTCGGCAGGGCGCAGATGGGATGACGTGTTAAAACATCCGGGACCTAAATCGTATGCCCCATAAACAGGAAGAACCGGGATTACCTTGAAACGCTTCATGAAAATCAAATGATTAAAAGAAGTTAAAGGAGGGAGAGACATGATGAGACAGAGAGTGACAGTTGTGACGGCTCTTTTTTTACTTTTTGCACTTCTGTGCGCGCCGATCGTGCAGGCAGAAGGGCACAGGGTGCTGGTGGTGATGAGCTATGAGGTTGATTATCCCTGGGATATCGAAGTAAAAGACGGAATTGATTCGGTGCTTTCCGGTCAGGCAGAAATCCGCTATTTTTACATGAACACAAAAACAGATCTCGCGGGTTCCAGGGAAAAGGGAAAAGAGGCCTATGCCCTGTACAGGGAATTCAATCCTGACGGCATTATCGCCATGGACGACAATGCCCAGGAGGATTTCGTGCTGCCGTTCATCAAGGGAAAAGAGAAAATCCCTGTCATTTTCGGCGGCGTGAACGCCGAGCCAGAGGCTTACGGGTACCCCACTGACCAGATTTCCGGGATACTGGACCGTTTTCATATCAGCGAGTCTGTTTCATTCGCCCAGCAAATCGTTCCCGGAATCAGGACTGTCGGATTCATTCTGAAAGATAGTCCCACAGCCAAACTCATTGGCGACCAGGTGGAAAAAGAAAAGGCGGATTATTCCGCACAGGTGACGGGCTTCCATATGGTGAAAACCCTTGCTGAAGCCCTTTCAACCGTCAACGCCATGAAAGGAAATACGGACCTGCTCTTTGCTGCGGTGCTGTCCGGTGTCACTGATGCCGAAGGAAAGGTTCTGAATGAGAAACAGTCAGTCAGCGCGGTTATCAAAGCCTTCGGAGGTCCCACCATTACCAACCTGGCCCAAAATGTCAAAAACGGTGCCCTCTGTGCTGTGGTAAAAACAGGCCAGGAACAGGGTTCTGTGGCAGCGGAAATGCTTTTAAAGGCATTTCAGGGGACTCCGGTGAAAGATATGCCTGTAACCCGGAACCGGCATGGAAAGCGTGTGATCAATGCAACCGTTTTAAAAGATCTCGGTATCAAACCGAATCCGGCCACTCTGCGGGGAGCGGACATTGTCAAGACGGAACCGTAATTGTTTGAAAGGGATGAACAGCCATGTTATTTTTTAATCGCAATGTAATGAAGAAGCAGATTGTCATCAATCTTCTGGTCACGGCTTCGTTCATCGTCATCCTGCTGGCGTTTTTGTATTCATTCAATAAGACCGACACTGTGCTTTCAGAACTGGTTCAGGAACAGGCATCCTGCATTATGGAAAACGCCCGGATCGCCAAGTATTTGGCCCGCATCGTATCGAACACGAATCTGATGACCTCCAGATTTATGGGGAATGACGAACTGTTGGAAACTGACAGTGCATCCGTCCTGAACATGGCGAATGCGCTGTCCAGGGACAGTCGGAACAGGGAACTGAACGAGGCCCTGAGCGGATTCACGAAAAACATAGAGGAAATCATCGCTCTTTGCCGGGAGATCAACGGAATTCAGAAGTCTCTGGCGGAAGAAGGAGAGGATTTTGAAGAAACCCTGAAGGCGGTGTCTGATTTCATTGGCGACAAAATACTCACACGGGCAATGGAAGGCAAGGATGTTTCCACCGATGAACAGCTCAGCATCCTGGTTATGGGATATAACGAAACTTATCTGAAAATCCGTTTCATGACAGCAAATCTGGGGCTGGAATACTTCAAAGTATCCCTGGTTGAAAAGGAACATCCTGTCCTGACCCTTGCAGATGATCTTGCGCTCCGTCTCCGCTCTCTCAACGCATCTTATGAGGAGGTGGCGGAATATGGATCAAAATTGACTTCCGTGGCTCAGAATTTAAGAAATCTTGTCGTGCGCTATCATCAGACGGCAGGCGATTTTCAGGATAAAAGTGCGTCTCTCAAGATCAGGGAAGAGCAACTGCTTGCCCTGGTGAAAAAGGTCACTGACGACGCCTCGGATGCGGTGAAATCATCCATGTCCTCCATGAAACAGACCATTTCGTCTTTCATGTGGATATTTCTGATCGCGTTTTTCACGGCAGCGCCCCTCGTGATCCTGTCGTTATTCATGGCGTTCCATACGGGGCGCTCCCTGAGGCAGATTATAAAAGGACTCACAGAGGCATTCCACAAGGTTGATCATACCTCCACTGTGCTCCTTTCCGCCAGCAATGATCTGGCTTCCGGGTCGTCACAGCAGGCGGCAGCCATAGAGGAAACATCATCCTCTCTGGAGGAAATATCTGCCATGATCAGGCGAAACGCGGAAAACGCGGGACGGGCGAACATCCTGCGCAAAGACGGTGTTTCCGTGATTGAAAACGCAAAGAATGTGATCGGCGAATTGACGCGATCCATGAACGATATTTCGAGGTCGGGAGAGGAGACGCGAAAAATAGTTAAAACCATTGATGAAATCGCTTTTCAGACCAACCTGCTGGCTTTGAACGCTGCCGTGGAAGCCGCCCGGGCCGGGGAGACAGGAGCCGGTTTCGCGGTGGTGGCGTCCGAAGTCCGGAATTTGGCGGGAAAAGCGGCAGAATCGGCAAAAAACACTGCGGATCTCATTGAGGTCATGATCAGGAAAGTCTGTGAGGGCGTCGGGTACGTCAACCAGGCTTCGGATGCATTCAGCAATGTTTCCGGCACATCGGGACAGATCGGGACGATTGTGGCGGAAATCGCCGCAGCCTCGTCTGAACAGTCGGAAGGCATTGTGCAGATCACAAAGGCGGTTGCGGATATGGATCAAATCGTTCAAAAAAACGCGGCCGGTGCCGAAGAATCAGCCTCAGTTTCAGAGGAAATGGCAGGCCAGGCAGCCCTTCTGAAAAATTACATCAGCAGGATGCTTCAGTTGACGGGCGGTGAGGGGCAGGCAGAAACAAACCGGGAGGGACGGAAAAAGGAAAGTCCCGATGAATTCAGCAGGCTGACGAATAAAAGCGCTGAAAAATTTTTTCCGCCCCCGGATGATGACCTGTTTTGATTGGATACAGTGCATTGTTTCAGCCAAAATTATAGGTATTTTAAAAAAATCCCCGGTTGCCGGATTACGCTCACGCTAATCCGACCTGCAATTTCAGATGAAACGGTGCAATAGATATATGCAATTATAGGTAAAATTGGGTAATGGGTCTTTTTGTACTGACAAACCTAACCCCCCTGCCCCCCTTCCCTGAAGGGAAGGGGGATAAAGGCGGGTGAGTTCTGATTCTGTCAGTATGAAAAATCTCACTACTACATGACCAATTTAGTTTTTGTGTTATCAAAATCACCGTGTCGGATTACGCTGTCGCTAATCCGACCTGCATTTATCCAGAATTCAAAACAGTTAAATTCGTAGGTCGGGTTAGGCCAAAGGCCGTAACCCGACACCTGATTCTATAAAATTCAACGTGGTCATGTACTACCTAAAATTGTATCATTTGAAATGACATTTTAATGTTCAGGACGACGAAACGCGGAGAAGAAAACTGCTAACCAAATCCTGAACCGGACGCAAAAAGACACGCCGGTTAAGATCATGTTATTGATAGACAATATAAAAGATTCAGTTACCAGAACCCAGTAGCAGGCTAGGTGAACATACTGAAATGAATACAGATAAAATACTGCTGGATCACGGCAGCGGGGGGAAGATTTCGCACAGTCTGATTTCGCAAATCATTGCCCCTGTATTTGACAATCCCGTTCTCAACCGGCTGGATGACGGCGCTGTGCTGGAAATCGGGGGAAAACGGCTCGCCTTTTCCACAGATTCCTATGTGGTGGATCCGATTTTTTTCCCGGGGGGAAATATCGGCGAACTGGCTGTCAACGGCACAGTCAATGATATTGCCATGTGCGGGGCAGTGCCTCTGTACCTGAGCGCGGGACTGATTATCGAAGAGGGTTTTCCCCTGTCCGATCTGAAAGCCATTCTGCAAAGCATGAAAACAGCCGCACAGGAAGCCGGTGTATCCATTGTCACAGGCGATACAAAGGTGGTTCCCAAAGGGGCAGCGGACAGAATATTCATCAACACCGCTGGAGTGGGACTGATTCCCGATGGTGTGGAAGTGGCCGGTTCCAATGTCCGACCCGGAGACACCATCCTTCTCAGCGGGACAATGGCGGATCACGGCATGACCGTTCTCACGCAGCGGGAGGGACTGCGTTTTGAAACCCCGATACAGAGCGACACCGCGCCCCTGAATCATATGGTGAAAAAAATATTGGAAAAATTCGGAAAAGAGATTCATGCTCTCCGTGATCCCACCAGAGGCGGTGTCGGAACCGCGCTCAATGAAATTGCTTCGGCCTCCCGCGCGGGAATTCAGATATATGAAGAAAAACTTCCGGTAAGCCCCGCAGTTTCCGGTATCTGCGAACTGCTGGGATTTGATCCCCTTTATGTGGCCAATGAGGGGAAAATGCTGGTTTTTGTCAGCCCGGATTATGCCGGGGAAGTGCTGGAACTCATCCGCGAGGAAAAATACGGAAAGGATGCCTGTGTTATCGGCGAGGTAATGGCGGATCATCCGGGGAAGGTCTTTATGCAGACCCGTATCGGCGGAACCCGGATGGTGGACATGCTGACCGGTGAGCAGCTTCCCAGAATCTGCTGACACAAATGCGGGAGGCGGAACTGAATGGCACAGACAGGCAGAAAAAACAGGATGCAGATCGGTTTTTCGGTAATGATGCTGTGTCTGCTTCCCTTTGTTTTATCTTTGTATGTGACTGATATTACATATTACCCATTGTGTGCCTATTCTGTGATGAGTTTTGTCTCTTTTACCGCATATTATATGGATAAAAAACGGGCGGAAAAAGGCGGATGGCGCATTCCTGAAATAAATCTCCACTGTTTTGAATTGCTTGGCGGCTGGCCAGGTGCATTGCTTGGACAAAGAATATTCCGCCATAAAACCCTGAAAAAACCGTATCAGGCTGTTTTCCGGCTGATTGTGACTGTCCATATGGCAGCATGGGCAGACTGTCTGGTGTTTAATCTGTTTCTGTTTCGTCAGATCAGAGAAATCATGGGCCGGATAATCTGACAAAAAAAGTCTGTCTGTTTTTTTCGTGTATTTTTTGCATGATTCGTGATAGAAAACAGCCTGCATTTTTCAATTTCTGACAGAGACCGGCATTAGGGTTTGTAAAAAAAATAACCTGTACAATTTTTTCGTCCCAAACCCTGAGGTTTTTGAAAATCCTCAGGGTTTGCAGCAAGTTGTTTTTATACAGACCCTTAATATGGAACAGAGAGGACAGATTCGGAAACAAAAAAACAGCAGTCCGGCTTGCGGTGAGGCCCATGAACAGGCCGGAGACTGTTCTGCCTTTGAAAACAGAGAACGGATTTCACGGAAACTTGTGAAGATGGATTGCGGGGCTTTGAATACATGAAAGAATTTTTCAGGGTCAGGGATATTCGGGAAGTTCTGTCACTGCGCGGCATGTTCCCGAAAACAGAAACAGAGGAAATCCCGCTGGAACATGCCTTTGGCCGGGTGCTGGCTGAGGATATTGTTTCCCAATCCGATCTGCCGGATTTCCGGCGTTCCACAGTGGACGGATATGCCATCCGCGCGGCTTCAGCTTTTGGCGCTTCTGAAGCTTCCCCGGCTTTTCTGACGGTAAAGGGAACGATTCTCATGGGCCAGACCCCGGATTTTTCCATACAGTCCGGAGAGGCCGCCCGAATTGCCACAGGCGGAATGCTGCCCAAAGGTGCAGACAGTGTGGTCATGATTGAGCATACGGAAGTGCTGGATGAAAAGGCCATTGAGGTATGCAAAAGCGCGGCTCCCGGTCAGCATGTGATTGAAATCGGAGAAGATTTCGGAAAAGATGAAACCGTGCTTTCCCGGGGACAGAAAATCCGGGCCCCGGAAGCCGGACTGCTGGCAGCTTTCGGATGGGAACGGATCCGGGTTTTCCGGAAACCGGTCATCAGTATTGTCTCCACAGGTGATGAGGTGGTTCCGGTGCATCAGAACCCGGAAAGGGGACAGATTCGGGACATCAACACCCATACCCTTTCAGCGCTGGTAAAAGAATCCGGTGCAGAGGCACTCACTTTCGGCATTGTGCGCGATGATTGCAATGATCTGCTCCGTACCTGCACCGAAGCCCTGAACCGTTCAGACATGGTACTGATTTCCGGGGGAAGCTCTGTGGGAAGCCGTGATTTCACCATTGAGGTGCTGTCCGCTCTTGCTGATTCCGAAATTCTGGTTCACGGCATTTCCGTCAGTCCGGGCAAACCCACCATTCTGGCACGGATCGGACAGAAAGCCTTCTGGGGACTTCCCGGACATGCGGTTTCCGCGATGGTGGTATTCATTACAGTTGTCCGTCCCTTTATTGAACAGATCTCCGGAATTTCTCCGGAACATGCATGGGGCTTCAGAATACCTGCCCGGCTTTCCCGGAATCTGTCTTCCGCGCAGGGCCGAACCGATTTTGTACGGGTGCGCATCCGGGAAAAGGATGGTGAACTGGAGGCTGAACCGGTTCTGGGCAAATCCGGTCTTATCAATACGATGGTGCGGGCTGACGGGCTCATTGAGATCGGACGGGATACAGAAGGATTGAACAAAGGCGAAACCGTGTGGGTGACGGTATGAAAGTGATCACATGAACGAGCCTGAAAAAACAGAGAAAAAGGATTCCTGCGAAGATATCTGCCGTGAGATTGTTGACAACGCTCCGGAGATTATACTGAAATTCGCTGCGAATGGTGAAATCCTTTTTGCCAGCCGGGGCGCATCTGACATCAGCGGTTATCTGAGCGAAGAACTGCGGAGAATGAATCTCGCGGATATTCTCCCTCCCGTTCATTATGAAGCGGTCTCGCGAATGCTGTTGCGCCAGGACAAATCCGCTCTGCCGATCATCAGTCTGTATGAAGCTGAATTCATAGACAGGGAACTGAGACTGATTCCTGTGGAAATCAATGCCCGGCCCATAATCAAAGAGGGAAAGCCCGGGGAATTCATTTTGACTGCCAGGGATATTACCCGGAGGAAAATTCCGGAGAATGAAAAGCTCAGGACACGCTATTTTGAGGTGCTGGAGAAATTTTCCGCGGATGTGGCCCGTCATCTGGAAAGGCTTTTTGGGGATATTATCGCTGAAATTGAATTTGTCCGGAAAAATTCCGATTCCCACAGCACCGCCTTCAGAAGAATGTCTGATGCCCGGAATGCCTGTGAATGGGGCAGGCAGATGATTCTGGACTTTGCCGAAGCGCTCAATCCGGATGTGTCAGACATGAAAACCCGGTATCCGGAAGATTTGATCCGTAAAACCGCTTTGTCGGTTGCCGCGGATTTTGGCATGGAATGCGAATTTTCCATCGCCAGTGATCTGTGGCCTGTGGTCTATGATGAAACGCATATGGCCCGAGTCCTTCATCATCTGGTTCTGAATGCGGCAGAGGCTGCATATGCGGGCGGAAAAATCAGCATCAGTGCAGAAAATATTTCTCAGGACAGGATTGAAGATCATCTGAAACCCGTCATGCCTTTGGAAGAATATATAAGAATATCGGTTCAGAATTACGGGGGGGGCATCCCTGAATCCCTGTCTGACAGAATTTTTGATCCCTATTTTTCCACCAAAAACAGATCAGATGAAGATGCACGGGGACTGGGGCTTTCAGCGGTCTGTTCTGTGGTGAAAAAACACAAAGGTTATGTGGATGTGAAATCAACTCCGGGAGGCAAAACGGTTTTCAGTGTATATCTGCCTGCATTCCGGAGCGGCCCTCTGAAAAACGGTGAATTTGCTTCGGGTCCGGAGGAAAACACAGCCATCAGCAAACCGGCAGGCAGAATACTGCTGATGGATGATGAGGATATCATACGGGATGTGGCTGGCAATATGCTGCGGATCATGGGGTATCAGGTTTCTTTTGCCCGAAACGGAGAGGATGCCGTATCCCTCTACAAAGCGGCCATGAATTCCCGTGAACCTTTTGACATGGTGATTCTGGATCTGAATGTGGAAGGAGGCCCGGATGGGAAAAACGCGATCCGGGAACTGCTGGAATTTGATCCGGGGGTGAAAGCCATTGTGTCCAGCGGATATTCCAACGATGCGGCCATGACGGATTACAGAAAATACGGTTTTTCAGGCGCTGTGAACAAACCTTACTGCCTTGAGGAAATCAGAGAGGTGCTGAATACGGTGATGCACAGAGAGTAATTTAACCTGAAAACGAAAGAGAAAAATCTGAATGAAGAATTTTTTCATTTTGCTGATGCTGGGTGCAATGTTTCTGCTGACCCTGCACTTTTTCCGGCCAGCCGGAAATTATGCAGGTCTTTCTCCGCCCAGTTTCCCGGACAGCGTGTCACCATTGGGGAAAATGACACTGTCCGGTCATATCCTTACATCAATGGAAGGCAGGCAGTTTCTTCTGTCTGAACTGGAGGGAAAGGTTGTTTTTCTGGGATTCTGGGCAACCTGGTGTCCCCCGTGCAAGGCGGAAATGCCCTCGGTTCAGAATCTTTACAATGCCATGAAAGGGGAAAAGGATGTGGTCTTCCTGATGGTTTCTGATGAGGAAAGTCAGACCGTCCGGAATTTCATGGAAAAAAACCGTTATGATTTCCCGGTGTATCTTGCAGACGGATCCCTGTCATCCCGGCTGCAGGTGGAGGCCATTCCCAGCACTTTTATCATTGACCGCAAAGGGGATATTGTGTTTGCCCATACCGGCGCAGCCCGGTGGGATGATGCTGCGTGTGCAGATTTTCTGAAAAAGCTGTAATACAAAATCACCATTGAGATTATACGATATTTTCCCCATGTTCCCGCCTGCCGTCAGGTCAGGGAATGTCCGGAGTGCCGGACTGAAAGTTTGGCAGAAAATGCGGGCTTCCCAAACTTTCAGTCCGGGACTCCGGATCGGTCATTTTCCGCTTAATCTGACGGAATTGAGGTTGTGCACAAAGTGTATTTTCAATGCTGAACCGGTATGAACGCAGGCAGAAGAAGAGTTGCAGAAACATGCCGGAAGACAAGTGCATTCTGTTTATCCGCGGCCTTTTGGAAATTCTGAATTTTTCCCCTGCATGTTTTTTTTCAGCCGGCCGGGAATTCCGTTCATCACTCTGCGGGAAGTTCGGTATATCTGCTTCCAGTAGGGTTTGTCCATATGAGAAACCATTACCCCCTTTTTTTGGGAGGCATGGATGAATTTTCGATTTCCCAGATAAATCCCCACATGATTGGGGTTTTGGGCATAACTGAAAAAGACCAGATCTCCTGCCCGCAGATGTTTCTGTTTGACCGGTTTGCCGACAGTTGACTGCTGGGCCGATGTTCTGGGCAGACGGACATTGAACAGTTTCCGGTAAACGGTTTTTGTGAATCCTGAGCAGTCAACCCC
>CAZDIU010000171.1:0-11456 GCA_964505535.1 uncultured Desulfobacterales bacterium
AATATAATAATATAAAATAGTTATATTTAAATCAGTTCGTGCAGACCGACTACCCGGATTTCAGCTTCTCTGCTGGATTATGTCAATCTGCATTCTCCGCATAAACGTCCCTGCAATGCGGGACAGAATTACCTTGTTATTGACTGTCAGGGACATGTGGCAAAATGTCAGATGGATATGAATCATATTGTAACAAATATTCATCATCCTGACCCCTTATCTGCTGTCCGAAAGAACCAGGAAGGCATTGAAAATCCCTCTGTTGAGGAAAAAACGGAATGCAATGAATGCCAGTGGCGATATCGCTGTGCCGGGGGCTGTCCCCTGTTGACATATTTTTCAGATGGTGGTTATAATAAAAAATCTCCCAATTGCAATATTTACAAAACACTACTGCCTGAACTGATGCGATTGGAAGGTCTCATATTACTGAATAATTACAACTCCAGATTTACGGATTACTGAAATTCATTTGGCATCTTGTCAGAATATTTTCCCGGATCTGGTGCAGGAGAAGAATATTGTCAAAAACAGCGCAATTGAGAAAACTGCTGGAATGGCCGGATATACTAACAGTTCCAGGATGTTATGATGCCATGACTGCCAGACTGATCCAAAGAGCCGGATTTCCGGCCGCGTTTATGAGCGGATTTGCGGTTTCCGCCTCCCGCATCGCAATGCCGGATACCGGACTCATCACTTATACGGAAATGGTGGAACAGGGACGCAGTATCTGTGAGGCTGTTTCCATTCCGGTATTCGGGGATGGGGATACAGGTTACGGCAATGCGGTCAATGTGCAGCGCACGGTCCGGGGATACGCGCGCGCAGGTTTTTCCTGCATCATGATTGAGGATCAGGTTTCCCCCAAACGCTGCGGCCACACCCGCGGCAAGCAGACCGTGGATCGGAAAGAGGCGTTTTCCCGCATTCAGGCTGCTGTGGATGTACGGAATGCGGGAGAGGATATTCTCATCATGGCCCGGACAGATGCCAATGCAACAGAAGGTCTGGAAGAGGCGGTGTTCCGTGCCAAAACCTTTGCGGAAATCGGTGCAGACATCACCTTTCTGGAAGCTCCCCGCAATGAGGAGGAAATGCGGTATTACTGTGAAAATGTGCCGGGCCCGAAAATGGCCAATATGGTGGAGCAGGGAAAAACTCCGCTTCTCCGGCCTGAAAAATTGCAGAAGATCGGTTATAAAATTGTGGCCTGTCCGCTGACCCTGATGCTCGCGGGCATCCGGGCAATGGAAAATGTGCTAAAAGATATGCTGAGCGGAAATCAGACACAGGAAACCGCCGAATTTGCACATCTGCGGGAGATTGTGGGATTTCCTGAATATTATGAAACAGAGAAGAAGTATGCTTTTTGAGCATAAAGTCGGATTATACATCTTCATTCCATTCAGGAGCGGAAAAAATGATTAAAGAAATCCGTATTAAAAATTACAAATCTATCCAAAAACTGAAAATGGATATGGGACAGTTTACCGTGCTGATCGGAGAAAACGGTTCCGGTAAAAGCAATATGTTAGAGGCGATTGCTTTGGCATCTGCTGCCGCAAATGACAAACTGGACAATGAATTTCTGGCATCAAGAGGAATCCGGGTTACGGAACCCCGGTTTATGCGATCCGCGTTTGAAAGTGAAAGTACTTCTGAAGAAATTTTTATCCGGTTATCATGGGATGCAGAGACTTCTTTCAAATGTAAATTGCAAAATGACAATGAACCGTATTCCAAATGGAGAATTGAAAGAGATGAGGAAGCCAAAGATATTTTTGGGAAGGTTTTGGCAGAAAATCCTCCTCTTCTTGAAAATATACTTGAAAGTATCGCAAAACGAACTTCTTACGATATTGAAACACATTTGGATAAATATGACATTGATGACAGCAGTAAAACAAAAATTGTCAAATTATTTGCTGATCTTCTTGAAAAAAATTCAATATCCGATAAACCTGCTGTCAAAAAATATCTTATCTATTCTCCGGAAAATTTTGCTTTGCGGACATTTGAAAAAGAAGGTCAGATAGAGCCGTTGGGAATACAGGGAGAAGGGCTGTTTAAACTTTTAAAGGTGCTGAGTACAAAAAAAAATGCTGAAAAATTCAAATTGATTAAAGAGAAACTGAAAGCAATTAATTGGTTTGAGGATTTTGAAATTCCTGATCAGTTGTCTGAAACAGAAAAACTCATCAGAATAAAAGACAGATACCTGAGTGAAGATTTTGCCTGTTTTGATCAGAGAAGCTCAAATGAAGGTTTTCTGTTTCTGCTTTTTTACTTTGCTCTTTTTGTCAGTGACAATACACCTGATTTTTTTGCAATTGACAATATTGATGCATCTCTCAATCCCAAATTGTGCTGTCATCTGACAAAGGAACTGGTTCATATGGGAAAAAAATTCAACAAACAGACCATATTGACAACGCATAACCCCGCCATTCTGGACGGACTGAATCTTGATGATCCTGAGCAAAAACTGTTTGTTGTTTTTCGCAATAAGCTGGGATATACAAAAATCAGACAAATTTTCAAGCCCAGGACACCCGAAGGGCAGGAACCTGTCAAATTGTCTGAGGCTTTTTTAAGGGGTTATATAGGCGGATTACCCAAAGGATTTTAATATGATATCTTTCGGATTCATTACAGAAGGCGTTACGGATCAGATCGTAATTGAATATGTCCTGAGCGGCTATTTTGATACCGATGATATTGATATTAATGAACTTCAGCCATTACGTGATGAAACGGACAAAAACAGGTCAAAAAATTACGGTGGATGGAAACTGGTTTTTGACTATTGCGAATCAGACAAATTCAAAAAAGCATTTCAATTTAATGATTATATAATAATTCAGATAGATACTGATGTATGTGAAGAAGTGCATTATGATATTTCTAAGCGGGATAAAAATGGAAAAGAATTGGAACCTTTTGACTTAATGGAAAAAGTGAAAGAAAAATTTAAAAATTTAATGGGAAAAGAGTTTTATGATAAAAATGAGGAGAAAATAATATTTGCAATTTCAGTACATTCTATTGAATGCTGGTTATTGCCTTTATATTATACGGATAAAAGAAAAGGTAAAATTGTGAACTGTATAGGAACGTTAAATATTGAATTGAATAAAAAGGAAGGTTTTACAATTGATTCGGAAAACAAAAATCCCAATTATTATGAAAAAATAGGAAAAAAATTTCGGAAGCATAAGGAGTTAATGAAATTATACAAAGAAAATCCAAGTCTTAAAATTTTTATTGAAGAAATTGAAAAAAGAAAAATAGTTATTGAGAAAGATGAGGATGACTTTTGATTTTTTAACATTATCTGATTGTAATCACAACCTGTATAATATGCAACATTTTCAGAAAGGAGTATTCCCATGTCATGCAAAGTCATTCAGACCCCACAGTCTCCGGCTGCCATAGGCCCCTATTCCCAGGGAATTGTTGCAGCGCCTTTTCTGTTCGTCAGCGGGCAGTTGGGCATGAATCCCCAAAACGGAGAACTGGTCAGTGATGATCTGGCCGGACAGGCCCGGCAGGCCATACGCAACATGAGGGAAATTGTTCAGGCTGCAGGCGGAGATCTGCGCAATGTCACGGCAGTGGATGTTTTTATTACAGACATATCCAAATTTGCCGAGTTCAACGCGGTTTATCAGGAATTTTTTTCTGATCACAAACCCGCAAGGGCAGTGGTGGAAGTCAGTGCTCTGCCCAAAGGCGCGTGTGTGGAAATCAAGTGCATTGCCCTGATTCATCCGTAAAAAAGGGATTCAGTGTTCAGGTTTCAGGAAAATAAACAGTAAAATCTGGGCAGTTCCGGGAAGGACGTTCTTGAAAAATAAGAAATACAGACATGTTATTGGCTTTTTGCCGCTGATTTTTTTCACTGCCATCAGCGTTCTGCCGCTTTCCCCCTGTTTTTCAGAGGATAATCTGTGCATCACTGCCCGGCAGCAGTTTGATTTTGCAGAGCATCTTTTTTCCATTGGGGATTACACAGGCGCTGTTGCGGAATACAGGCGTTTTATTCAGTTTTTTCCTGAAGAATCCAGGGTGTCCCAGGCCCGGTACAATATCGGCATGGCGCATTTTGAAAACAAAGAGTTCCTAAAATCTGCCGGTTCTTTTTCTGAAATGATTTCCGAAACCGGAGAAGAAAATCTCACCCTGTCCCATCTGAGCACACAGGCATATTTCATGATCAGCGAATGTCATATGCAGATGAGCAATCCTCAGGAGGCTGTCACCAATCTCCTTAACCTGATTCATCTGACGCAGAACAGGGAAATATGGGATGAAGCACATTACCGTATCGGATGGATACATATGGAAATGGCGATGTGGGAAAAAGCAAATGTTTTTTTTGACAGAATCAGCAGGGAAAACCGGGAACGCTACCATCTGGAACGGTTGTCAGAGGAACTGTCGCGTTCGGCTGATATTCCCCGGAAAACCCCCCGGGTGGCAGGTGCGCTTTCCGTGATTCCGGGCGCGGGTTTTCTGTACTCCGGAAGATACCGGGACGGAATTACCGCCTTTCTTTTCAACGGCGCATTGATCCTTGGCGCTTACACGGCTTTTGACAATGACAACCCGGCATTGGGCAGCGTGATTGCTTTGGTGGAGGCGGGATTTTATGCAGGGAACATTTACGGAGCAGTGAACAGTGCGCACAAATACAACCGGGAGCAGAATCGCAATTTCATCCGTCAACTGAAGGAAAATACCCAGGTGAATCTTTCCCTTTCCCCTGAGCATGGCGGACTTGCCCTGTCTCTGGCATATTCCTTTTAGCTGATGCTGTGCACTTCCGTCATGCCCGCGAAAACCGGTATCCTCAACCGATTGAAAATACCGGATTCCGGTTTGCACCGGAATGACAGAAAAAGTCAATAAGTGCCTGATGTTCTGAAAAAAAGCGGCGTGACATCCGTTTTTGCTGTGGATTTGACAGCCTGCATCCATTATGGAAATCCTGCCTGTGATGCGAATAATGCCTGCAATCACCTCATAATCTGATGCGATTGGGAGCTGCAAATGAGCCGGTATATCTGGCAGTCTGAATCATGGCCTGATCTGAATCTGGGACAGTGCCAGACTCATTGAACCTTTATCCTGCTGCCGTCTGATGCAGGGCAAACTGCTGGGCAGACTGGCCTCCATGAACAGGGAAATGGAATTGGAGGCCTATACTGAACTGCTGGTGGAAGAAACTGTGCATACTGCACATATTGAAGGGGAAGTGCTGGATCGGAGTTCTGTCCGTTCTTCTGTGATCAGACGTCTGGGACTGGATGCTGCCGGGCTGCCTCAGCCTGAACGCCATGTGGATGGACTGGTGGAAGTGCTGACAGATGCCACAGAAAATTATGATCTTCCCCTGACACCTGAAAGGCTCAAAGCTTGGCAGGCTGCCATGTTTCCCACAGGATATTCAGGACTTCGCAGGATTGTCACCGGAAACTGGCGGGGACCGGATCTGATGCGGATTGTATCAGTTCGATCCGGACGGGAAAAAATTCATTATGAAGCTCCTCCCCATGACCAGGTTGAAAGGGAAATGGCCGCCTTTCTGGACTGGTGGCAGAAAAGCCTGAAAACATGCGAAGGAATTCTCAGGGCAGGCATTGCCCATTTCCGCTTTGTGACAATTCATCCCTTTGAAGATGGAAACGGCAGAATTGCCCGTGCCATCACAGATATGGCTATGGCGCAGGATGAAAATCTGCGTCAGAGGTTTTACAGTCTTTCTGCCCATATTACAGAAGCAAGGGAGAGTTATTATTCCATATTGGAAGAGACGCAGAAGGGAGACGGTGACATTACCCCCTGGCTGGAGTGGTTTCTGGACTGCTTCAGCGGAGCCATAAGGAAATCTGAGCAGACTTTGGAAAAAATGTTTGCCAAATCCGCATTCTGGAAAATCCATATGCAGTCAATACTCAATCCCCGCCAGCAGAAAGTGATCAGCAGACTGCTGGATGCAGGCAAGGGCAATTTTGAAGGCGGTCTGACCACCAGAAAATATGCAGGCATGACAAAAACAGCCAAAGCAACCGCGCAGAGGGATATTCGTGATCTCGCGGAAAAAAATATACTGACTGCCAATGCAGGCCGGGGTCGCAGTACCAGTTATGATCTGATATGGCCTGACATATGATAAGGCCGCTGCTGTTTAATACCAATTAACCATTGAAAACATGCTTTTTTTAACCACAAAGGACACGAAGAGGACACAAAGATGACAATAAACTGAACGCACCGTATAAAATCAGCGGTGAATCGGTATTAATTCGCATTGCAGATGCTTCAGTATTTATATTTTCGCATGAACTGAACTTTTTTTCACGGAGGCCCCATTGAGCAACCTGTCCCACAAAGAGTTTATGACCAGATCCAATGCCCTGAAAGTCAATACAAAGGATTTTTATGTGGATGTGGAACCCCATCCGAAATACACACTGATCCGGGAAGTGATGTCCAAATATTACGGACTGACAGAAGGAGTGCTCATTTTTCTCAAAGAACTCAATCATCCCCGAAAAAATGACCGCTTTATCGTGAATGAAGCGCGGGGATACTGCCTGAATTATTTTCATCTGATCCGCAATCATTCCGAAGGTCCCGGAGCTGCCGCTCTGTTTGCTGATATTTTTGCCGATCTGCTCCAATCTCCCGAAGAGGAGGTTCGCAGGGATGCAGCAGACAATTTCCTGCTTTTTCTGCAAAAAATGATCCGTGAATGCGGCGCTGAACATATCACCCGTTTCATGCCTGTGCTGGATGGCGCATTCTGCACCATCCGGAATCTGGAGGATGACATCTTTTTTCTGTTTGTGAAAAGTTATTACCGGCTGGAAAAGACTGCTGAGGATCTTATCAGTTACGTTCCTGAAATTTCTCCGGATTTCACTGAACTCAACCGTCTGCTTTTTAAATATTTCCGCCACAGTTATTCCTATTGGATGACTGAGGCCGATCCGCTGCCCTGGTTTGAGAAAGAGGTGGACAAAATTGAAAATCCGGCTCAGCTTGCAGATATTTTCAGCCCCATTTCCCACAGCCGCATGAAGGAACTGGCACAAAGACTTGGCGTGATCCAAGACGGTGAATATCTTTCTTCGGAGACCCCGCATGATCTGCATCAGGTCCGGCTTTTGCTGGAACTGCCCGGTTACAATCGGATTGCGGATTTGTACCGGGAAATTCCCCGCAAACTTCTGGAGGCAGGAAAGGACAAAACCCGCGGCAGCCGGTGGAAAGTCATTTTTCTTTTCCATATTATGAACATTTCCGGCCTGTCCCTGATTCACGAGGAAACCCTCAGAGAGATCAACCGGATTATGGGCTGGCTGATTTCCCATGAAAAACATCTCAATATTGAAATTCTTCTGACCAAGGCATTTTCCATTCTCAATGCACGCTCACAGGATTTTCCCGCGACTTCCCTCAACTGCATTCTGAACATGGGCAGGGGCATTTACAGAACCGATGAAAGTGATCTCATCAAGCTTTTCATTGATGCGGTCATGGACATGGGCTTTCATGCCCCCATGATCAGCGGGGTGGGCAATGACTGGCAGATACAGGTCAATCCCGCACATATCCGCAATATCCGCACCTGGCTGGAACTCATTGAACTCAGTCCCAAATGGTCCACCCGGCTTCTGTCCGGCCTGATCATCCATCTTTCCCTGTCCGGTGTTTTCATCAAGGACACGGACCTGTTCCCCCGTGACATCACCCGGCTGCTCAACTGCGACATCCGGCAGGTTTACAATCTGGTCAAGCAGCTTGCCCGGCTTTTTCCGGTTTATTTCAATGACATCGGTGCAGAGGGTGAACTGCGGGATATTTCCACACAGATTGATGAAATCAGTCACCGAAAGGATCTGCTGATTCATTTTCTGCGCAAACAGATTCATGTGGAAAGCAGCAACCGGGTAGTTGCCTTTACCGAGGCTGTGCTCAGATGCTGGGTGAGCGGCAAAAAAGAATCCATACAGGCATTTGTTCCGCCCAATATTTATGAACAGATTGAGGAAGACGGCCCCTGTATCCGGGGTGTCAGCCGGGTCATGCGCTGGCTGCGTGACGGCAAAGGCGTAAGCATTCCTGATGATCTGCGGGAAATGGACAGCACAGAACTCCGATGGCTGCTCAACAGTCTTTCGGATGCTGCTCCCGAAGACAAACAGAGGGTGGAACTTGCAGCCCGTCTGTACCGGCTTCTTCACCAGAAATACAATCTGGTTCTGGATATGGAATCCTGCGGTAAAAGCGGCTATTGCCTTTCCCTTCTGGGCACGGAACAATGTTCCGGGCCTGAGCGGCTGGATCAGGCATTGTCCGAACCGGATCCAAACAGAAAACTGTCTTTGCTGCTGGACTGTCTGGATACCCTGAAAGAAGTGGTTCTGTCGGACAAATCCTATGAAATCCGGGAGGATATTTACAAGAAACGCCATTTCACCGTTGACATTCCCTCCATGTACGGAAGTTATCATGAAACAAAATTTGATGCACTGGGCCTGACCTTCCGCATTGAGTCTGCGGTCAATATCTGTTTTGAGGAAATTGTGGAAAATCTGGAACTGAAACTGATTACCCGTGAGACTTTTTACCAGGTTTATGATCTGCTCAAACTTTTTGACAGAGCCCTGAAACTGGACGGAATTTCCTCTGTTGAACTTGGAACCCAGCTGGAACTGCTGCGCCATGCCCTGAAAACAAGGGGATTCACCTTTACTCAGTATATGGATATTTTCAAGGGCTTTGCACAGGCTGCAAAAAATATCATCAATGACTGTTTCAACAATGTTCACGGGAACAATCTCAGCCGCATACTTATGCGCATTCCTCCGGGTCAGATACAGAAACGCTATGTTTCTCAGGCAGACACAGATGATCCGGAAAAAATGAGATACAGGATTTCAGAGATTTTTTTCCGGGAAAGAATCGCTTTTTCCCTGGGACTGCGCCAGTTGGATCTTCTTCTGCTTCGGATTCTCAACACTCTTTTTCATCAGTCCGCCATGCTGCAGGAGGATCAGTTCCGGCTGCGCCTTCTGCTCAACTATGATCCCCAGCGGGCCATGGTTTCCATCAGCCATGCCGAGGAAAAGGCCAATGGCATTATCCATCTGGGCAACAAGGGATACAATCTGGTGCGGCTCAATCATATGGGTTTTCCGGTCCCGCCCGGTTTCATCATTACCACAGAAATATTCCGGTGCCGCTATGTGGTGGAAAACTATCCGCCTGCGGAACGCAATTTCAAGGACCAGATTGCCAGCCATATCCGGCTGCTGGAAAAACAGACCGGAAAGCGTTTCGGGGATCCTTCCAATCCCCTGCTCTTTTCTGTGAGAAGCGGTTCATCCATTTCCCAGCCCGGGATGATGGACACTTTTCTCAATGTGGGCATGGATGAAAAAATTGCCGAAGGACTGGCACAAAGAACAGGCAATGCCTGGTTTGCATGGGACAATTACCGGCGTTTTGTGCAGTGCTATGGCATGGCACACGGACTTGCACGGGATGAATTTGACGCTATCATATTCCGGAAAAAGGCTGAGAAGGGAATCGCTTTTAAGCGCTCTTTTACCGGTGAGGAAATGCGGGATGTGGCTCTGGCTTACAAAAAAAGGGTGCAGGACGCGGGCATTGCCATTACTGAAGATTTGTTTGTGCAACTGCTGCAGACCATTCAGATTGTTCTCAATTCATGGGAATCGGAAAAAGCCGGAACCTACCGCAGAATCATGGGCATTTCCGATGACTGGGGAACCGCTGTCACTGTTCAGAGCATGGTATACGGCAATCTTTCCCGTGAGTCCGGCAGCGGCGTGGTTTTCACCCATACGCCGAGATGGTCGGAAGACACTGTGCGTCTGTGGGGAGATTTCACCGTTGGCAACCAGGGTGAGGATGTGGTTTCAGGTCTGGTCAACACCCTGCCGGTTTCCATTATTCAGCAGGACAATGAAATGCGGGATACAGACATCACATTGGAAAGCCATTTTCCGGACATCTTCAGGACCCTGAAAAAATGGGCATCTGATCTGATTTACAATCATGGCTGGAGTCCCCAGGAGATTGAATTCACCTTTGAGGGACCCAAACCGGAAAACCTCTGGCTGCTCCAAAGCCGGAACATGGCCATACGGGGCCAGACAAAGGTGTATACCTTTGATCCGGAAAGCATGACGCCCGACAGAGTGCTGCTGGGCAACGGCATTGGGGTCAGCGGCGGGGCCATGAGCGGACGGGCTGTGTTTACCCTTGAGGAGATCAGGCAGTGGAGGGAAAGGGAACCGGATACCAAACTCATCCTTGTACGCGGGGACACGGTTCCGGATGACATCAAGGAAATTCATGCGGCAGACGGACTGCTCACTGCCAGAGGCGGTGTGACTTCCCACGCGGCAGTGGTGGCCCACCGGCTGGAAAAAACCTGCGTGGTGGGATGCGGAAATCTGTTCTGTTTTGAAAAGGATCGGAAAGGGATTTTTGAGAATATCAACATGGTTGTGCATTCAGGGGAGTTTATCAGCATTGACGGACAGAAAGGGCATATTTATCTGGGGCATATGAAGATAAAGGAGTCATAAATTTCAGGACAGCGTTTTCAGACAGAGCTACATAACAATGCAAATTCAGCGGACGGCTTGGGGCGGCTTTTTGCGTCCGCCCAATTTGCATTGTTATGTTTTCTTCTTTGCTTCCTTCTTGCCATCAATGCAATAACTAACAAAAAATATTTAATTTTTCCAAGCAGTTAAAAGCAAATAAACAATTTCTTTATAGCCGTTTTCAGAAGCCAGGTTCAAAGCAGTTATGCCGTTTTTGTCTTTAGCGTTAATGTCCGCACCGTTGGCCAGCAAAATTTTGACAACCTCAATATGGCCTCGAGAGACTGCTGCATGCAAAGGAGTCCATCCGAAGATATTTAGTATTGATAGTTGCACCACTTGCTAACAATATCGTTACAGCTTCAGCATTGCCTTCCTTTGATGCATTTTCCAAAGCGTTCCACCCACGAGTGTTTGTGGCATTAACGTCACATCCGCTTGACAGGAGCACGTTAAGAGTTTCGGCAGAGCCTCCAATAACCGCCCAAAATAACGATGTGTGCCCGTTATCTTTTCCTTTAAGGTTATTAATTAAAAAGAATATACCAAACTAAACAAACTCATTCGGACTGATCAAAATATCCCATTTGGGTAAAAATGGATTTCTTGACAGAAATTTTTCAACTGAACGCATGGCGGACTTTGTCAGTGAAATTCCTTTTTTGTATCTTTTTTTATTAATTTTTACAACAGGATATATTCCTTTCCACGTCATGCTGCCTGCCCATTTCAGCATGGTTCCGGCATCGGTCAGTTTTGTGCCGTTCCAGTGTTTTTCGGGAATTCCCCGGCATCTTTCAATGG
>CAZDIU010000172.1:0-11404 GCA_964505535.1 uncultured Desulfobacterales bacterium
GGGATGTCCCCGGTTTTCTGCCAGCAGATTCCCGCATGATACAGGGCATTGGCGCGCACGGTCGGACTCATTTCCGCAGAACGGACAAACCGGTCCGCGGCTTTGCCGTATTCCCCCAGGCGGAAAAGGGTGATGCCCGCGTAATACTGTGCCAGCACATTTCCCGGTTCCTGTTTTGCTGTCTGCACAAAAAGTTCGGCAGCGTCAGCGTTCTCTCCGGTTTTGTATTTCAGGTAAGCCATGTCAAATTTCAGCCCCCTGATTTCCGGTCGTATTTTCCATGCCCTGTTCAGGTACTGTCCGGCCTGTGCATACTGTCCGGTCTCCAGATATGTTTTTCCCAGCCAGTGGTTGTAAAAAGGATTGTCCGGGCTGAATTCCAAAGCAATCTTCAGATTGTTTTCAGCAGAGGTGTAATCCTTTTCCTCAAAGGCAAAGACCCCGAAATCATAATAGGCCCGCCCTGCTTCCCCTGTTGTGCTTTCCTGTGCCCCGGTCCGTCCGGCAGAAGACAGAATCGCTGCCAGCACCAGAACTGTACAGAACAATTTTTGCATGATCGGCCTCCTTCTTGAGGGATTTGGGAATTAATGATATACCGGTTTTGAGGTTTCAGTGTTCAGGTTTCAGTGTTTATTTCCTGAAACCTGACACCCGGCATCTGAAACATCCGGTATTTTAAGAATTTCCTCTTCCCTGAAAACAAACTTTGAGAAAAAAGCAAAAAAAAATGAAATCCGGATACGGGTAATGCCAATTCTCCATTGACCTGATGCAATCTGCACCTGATCCGGAGGAGTGCAAAAATTAAGCGGAGCGGTTTTTTGCACAGACGGAACTGCGGAAAAACTGACAATATTGGATCAAACCAATGGCGAATCGGTATAGGGATTTTCCAAAAAATAATCTGCCCACTGCAGGGGCGACCGGCCGGTCGCCCCTGCAGATTCCCCATAAAAAACGGGTATTTTATTTCTTGGGAGTTCCCATAATCTGCAAAACTGCTGAAGCCGGAGTTTCAAATTTCTGATTTTCACTTTACAGTCAGAGATTCTGCAAAGCAAGAGATTTTATTGTTCAGACAGACTTTCCAGTTCCTCCCATCGCTCATATGCGGTTTTCAGTGTGCTTTCCAGTTCGTTGAGCCGTGCTGCGGTATCTGCTGTCTGTGCTCCGTGTTTCCGGTAGAATTCCGGTTCTGCGAGCAGGCTGTGGATTTGGCTGATTTCCTTTTCCATTTTTTCAATGGATTCCGGCAGAATTTCCAGTTCCCGCTGCTCTTTGAAGGTCAGTCGGCGTTCCCGCGTCTGCAGTTTTTTTTCTCTTTGCTTTTTCTGCTTTGGTTTTTCAGGTCCAGCAGATGGTTCCGGTTTCCGGTGAAAGGACTCGTCATATCCGCCAGCATATTCCGTGATCTGTCCGTTGCCTTCAAACACCAGCACACTGGTCACGGTGTTGTTGAGAAATTCCCGGTCATGGCTCACCAGCAGAACAGTTCCTGCACAGGAAAGCAGCAGTTCCTCCAGCAGTTCCAGGGTTTCCGCATCCAGATCATTGGTGGGTTCGTCCAGCACCAGCACATTGGAAGGCCGGGTGAAGAGTTTTGCCAGGAGCAGACGGTTGCGTTCCCCGCCCGAAAGAACCGAAACCGGACTTCGGGCACGTTCCGGGGAAAAGAGAAAATCTTTCAGATACCCGATGATATGGCGGGGTTTGCCATTGATGATCACCGTGTCGTTTCCCTCAGCCACATTGTCCTGCACACTTTTTTCCTCATCCAGCTGCATCCGGAGCTGATCAAAATACGCGATCTCCAGATGGGTTCCGTGACGCACTTCACCTTTTTCAGGCTGCAGTTCCCCCAGAAGAATGCGGAGCAGGGTGCTTTTCCCCGCACCGTTGGGGCCGATGATGCCTGTTCTGTCCCCGCGCATGATCAGGGTGGAAAAATCTTTGACAATTTCATCTGCTCCATAGGAAAAACTGATATTCTGCGCCTCGATGACCAGTCTTCCCGTGCGCTGTGCCTCCTGCGCCTGCATGTTCACAGAACCGGTTTTTTCCCGCCACAGACTGCGTTCCTCCCGCATCCGGAGCAGCGCGCGCACCCGGCCCTCGTTCCGGGTTCTCCGGGCTTTGACGCCCTGACGCAGCCAGATCTCCTCTTCCGCAAGTTTTTTGTCAAAACGGGACCGCTGTGCGGTTTCACTTTCCAGCATGGCCTCCCGGCGCTCCAGATACATGTCATATCCGCAGGCCCAGTTGAACAGCCTGCCCCGATCCAGTTCCGCAATCCGGGTCGCGAGTTTTCGCAGAAACATGCGGTCATGGGTGACAAAAAGCAGGGTTTTCACATGGCGGATCAGAAAGTCCTCCAGCCAGAGGATGGCCTCAATATCCAGATGGTTGGTGGGTTCATCCAGAAGAAGAACATCCGGCTTCCGGGCCAACGCTCTGGCCAGAAACACCCTGCGCCGCAGTCCCGCGGAAAGTTCCCCGAAAACTGCATCCGGATCCAGTTTCATGCGCGACAGCATGTTTTCAGCCAGAAGCCTGATCTCCCCCTGCGTTTCAGCAGATTCAGACAGTTGGGATCCGCAGACCACATCCAGCACCCGGCCCTGTGTTTCCCGTGGAACCTCCTGGGGAAGAAGATCCACCCGTATTCCCTGCTGCCAGATGATCTCACCGGAATCCGGGGCCGTGTCTTTGCTTATGATCCGGAGCAGGGTGGATTTTCCCTCCCCGTTTCTCCCCATCAGGCAGATCCGCTCTCCGCTTTCAATCTGCAGACTCACATCATCCAGCAGCAGGGGGCCGCCAAAACCTGTTTTCACATTTTTTATGCTCAGTAAAGCCATGAAATTCCCATGTTCAGGTGTCAGGTTTCGGAGTTCATGGTTCAGTATCGGTTCCCTGACACCCGAAACCTGAACACAGCAGTATTTTAAGGGAGTTGGAAATTGCTGATATACCGGTTTTGAGGTTTCAGTGTTCAGGTTTCAGTGTTTATTTTCTGAAACCTGACACCCGGCATCTGAACCATCCGGTATTTTAAGAACTTCCTCTTCCCCAAGAAGTTTGTCTTCCCCTGATGATATACTGTTCAGGCAATGACAAACACCGATGAACCCACAGTTTTTCTGCTTTCCAGTTCCCTGTGCGCGTGTGCGGCCTCGGAAAGAGGCCAGATTTGCCTCACTTCAATTTTGACAGCGCCTTTTTCCACCACAGCAAACAGATCCCCTGCATGAGCCAGCAAATCTTCCCGTCTGGCTGTGTAGGTCATAAGACTGGGGCGGGTGAGGAAAAGGGAACCTTTGGCAACCAGAAGGGCCGGATCAAAAGGCGGTACAGGACCGGAGGCCTGTCCAAAGGAAACCATCATGCCCATTGGCCGCAGACAGTCCAGAGATTTCAGGAACGTGGCCTGTCCGACCGAATCGTAAACCGCATCCGCGCCCTTTCCCTGTGTGATTTCCCGCACCTGTGCGACAAAATCCTCCCTGTTGTACAAAATGGGATCATCACAGCCATTGGCCTTTGCCAGTTCCGCTTTCTCCGGAGAACCGACTGTGCCGATCACCCGTGCCCCCAGATACTTTGCCCACTGGCAGACAATCAGGCCCACACCTCCGGCAGCCGCGTGGATCAGAATCGTATCCCCTGCTTTGACCGGATAACAGCCATGAAGCAGATAGCGGGCAGTCATTCCCTGCAGCATCATGGCCCCAGCCTGTGGAAAAGAGATGAAATCCGGAAGGTTCACCAGCCGGTGAGCGGGAATCAGACGTTTTTCCGCATATGCGCCCACCGGAAGACCGGCATAGGCCACCCGGTCTCCCACAGCCACTTCGCTTACACCGCTGCCAATGGCCTCCACAATCCCTGCCCCTTCCATGCCCGGTATGGCCGGAAGTCTGGGCAGGGGATAGAGACCGCTTCTGTGATACACATCAATGAAATTGAGTCCCACTGCCTCATGGCGTATCCGCACTTCCCCCTCACCCGGCTCTCCGGGATCGCAATCCTCCCATTTCAGCACTTCCGGGCCTCCGGTTTCATACATTCTGACGGCTTTTGACATGACATTTCTCCCTGTGCATTTTCTGAAAAACTGTGAACAGATGGACAATACAACAGGCAGAAAAAAAATGCACACAAAAAAATTCATGCCCCTGTGTAAACTTTTTTCAAGACCTGCCGTCAAAACAGGCAAAGAGAACAAAAAACCAAAAGGAGGTTGCACATGCGTACAAAACTTTTTGTCATGGGACTGGCAGCAGCGGTTATGATCTGTTTTTCCGGCACTGGAGCATGGGCCGGTGACCGCTTTGAACAGATACAGGAAAAACAGAGGAAGGAAATTCATCAGGCCTTCAGAAGCGGAAAGATCAGCAGATGGGAATATGAACGCCTGAACGCTGAGCAGAGGCAGATTGAGCGGGCGAGAAAGCAGGCACTGAAAGACAGACGTCTGACCCGGCAGGAAAGAATCCAACTGGAGAAGATGCAGGATCAGGCAGCCAAAAATATCCGCAGCGCAAAACGCGGCACAAACCAGGGGAAGAGGGATTCCCGTTACAATGATCGGGATCATTCCGCCAGACCGGATTTCCGGCCCGACCGCCGGTATTAAGCAAGTCAGCCGTTTTCGGAAAAACCGGATTTTTTCCAAAAAATCCGGTTTTTTGAATACCC
This sequence comes from uncultured Desulfobacterales bacterium, assembly GCA_964505535.1. Taxonomy (GTDB): domain Bacteria; phylum Desulfobacterota; class Desulfobacteria; order Desulfobacterales; family Desulfococcaceae; genus JAABRU01. Next base: position 4,702 of record CAZDIU010000172.1, read on the forward strand.
GAAAACTTTCGGATGCATAGGCAGGTGGCAGTGCCGGAACAGATTCCCCTGCGGCCCTTATATCAATGCCGCAGGAGAAAAAACGCCTTATTCGCGGATAGACAATAATTATGCAGACAGTCAGGCCACAAAAAAAATTGCAGATTCCGGATGAGCCTGCCCGGAACACGCAGACAGATGAGGAACTGGTGGAAGCCATCCGCGAAGGCCGCGACAACGCTTCAGAACTGCTGATCCGCCGGTATCAGGAAAAGGCATATGCCATTGCCTGGTCCATGTGCGGCAGGGATCCGGAGGAGGCAAAGGACATTGTGCAGGACACTTTTGTGAAAGTGCTGCGCAATATTTCAAAGTTTCAGGGGAAATCCTCTTTTTACACCTGGTTTTACCGCATTCTGCTCAATACCTGTCTGGATCGGAGACGGCGTCAGTCTGTGTGGAAAAAGATATTTTCCCCCTGGAATCCGAAACAGGAAAAGGATGAGGACTCAGACAGTTCTTTGGAGGAAGCCCCGGATATGAGCGAAAACGCGGATCCGCTGAAAATGCTTTCCGGAAAGGAATTCGGAAAAGAGGTGCAGAAGGTTCTGGACTGTCTTTCGGAAAAACAGCGAACAGCGTTTCAGCTCAAGGTCTTTCATGAGATGAGCATTCCGGAGATTGCGGAGGTCATGAACACCGCGCAGGGAACGGTCAAATCCCATCTTTTCCGTGCCACCCGGTATCTGCAGGAACAACTGAAGGAATGGCGGGATATGAGGCCATGAAAGGAACAGACGATGAACACCTGTGAAAAATATGAGGAAATGCTGTGGCTGGATGTGTACGGCGAACTTGCGCAGGAAAAGAAAACGCAGTGGAAACAGCACACAGATGACTGTGCACATTGCAGAGAGAAAGCCGGTCAACTGCACCGGATGATTGCGGCTGTGCGGGAAAGTGCGCCTGTGCCCGGACTTTCCCCATGGGAAAGCGAAAATATGTGCAGAACAGTCATGCGGTCCCTGAAAAAAGAAAATCGGAGCTGGTGGAATTTCCCGGGTTTTTTACGGATTTCTTCTGGTCCTGCACTGATCGCAGCCGGTCTGCTTGTGTTTTTTACCGGCTGGTTTGGCCTCAGGGAATGGCCGGAATCCCCTGGGTCTGGTTCAACCATGCTGAAAGCAGAGGAAATGCAGATCATCAAAAATTATGAGATGATCAGCAATCTGGATCTGCTGGAAGATATGGATGATGTGGAAAAACTGGTCAAAACTGTGGATCAGAAAAAATACGGGGAAGTGCTGCACAGAAGATTTTTACTGGTCAGAAAGGCAGGTGCCAATGAAAAGCAGGTCTGATTTTGGGGGAAAATGCGAAGTGCTGTTTCTGTGCACCGTTGTCATGCTTGCAGTGCAACTGTTTCCGCTCAGGGCACAGGCAGGCTCTTTTCCGGAAAGGGAAGATATCCGCATGGCCGGATGGCTGGCCTTCAGCAATCCGGAGATGAGTCCGGAAGAATTTCAGAAACTCTCTCCGGAGGAAAAGGCCAGACTGAAAAAAAAGCTGGAGGAATGGAAATCCCTGCCGCCGGAAAAGCAGTCTGAAATGCGGCAGCGCATGGATCATCTGAAAAAAATGCCGCCCGAAGCCCGCCGTCTTTATGAACAGCGTTTTCAGCAGTGGCAGCGGCTTTCGCCCGCAGAGCAGAATCAGATCCGGCGGCAGTTGGAGAACTGGGACAGTCTCTCACCGGAGGAAAAGGAGCGGGTGCGGCAGCGGTTTCGGTGAGACTGCGGGGTTGAGGCAGTGTTTAACCCTCGGTGATTTCAGGGCGTTGGAAATTGCTGACAGACCGGTTTTGCGTTCTGAGGTTTCAGTGTTCAGGTTTCAGTGTCTGTTTCCTGACACCTGAAACCTGACTCCCGGCATCTGAACCATCCGGTATTTTAAGAACTTCCTCTTCCCTTAATAAATAATTGGACAGGCAAATCCCCTGTGTTCATTCACATTGCCGTTTTCCGTTCACAGATTCATCACCGGATATTGAAAGGAACCGGTTTCCCCTCCGCGTATCCTGTCATCCGCATCGGCAGGAATGCAGCCATTGCAGGAGCCGATCCTGACGGATGAAAGTCTCAAGCTGCTGACAGACCAGCAGATCCGTGGGAAAGGCCATTGCCGTTGGCAGATGCGCCAAAGAGAAAAAGCCGACTGCAGACGCGTCCGAACCGGCCCGGAGTTGTCCGCCCCTTTCCTGACCCCAGAACCAGATGCCCGCGGTCTGCTTTTCCCGGTCATGGAAATTGGAATGAACCGCAAACACCGGTCCGATGTCCACTTCCAGCCCGGTTTCCTCCCGGCATTCCCTCTGCGCAGACACACGGACATCCTCATCCCATTCCGCATGTCCGCAGGGAATGCACCACATGCCCGCATAGGAACCTTTCCTCTTCACGAGCAGAAGTTTTTCTTCCCGCATCACAATCACGGCAACGCCCACAGTCGGGTTCCGGTATACGGTTTTCCGGCAGGCGGTGCACCAAAGATGTTTTCCGCTCTTGCTGTCCGATTTTTCCAAAGGGCTTCCGCACGCGGGGCAGAATTCAAAACGGCCAGAACTGGTTGTCATTCCAAATTTTTTCCGTCAGTTGCCGATCCAGTTGCAGCAGAAGGTTCAGATGGTCTCTCTCCCAGTCCGCAAGCCAGGCATAGAGTTTCTTTTCTTCCGGGTCCTGGGCCTGTTTCGCCTGATGGGAATACAGGGAGACTGCCCGTTCCTCCATGGAAATGGCCGCGCCAATGGCAGCGGATTCAAAACCGGCTGCGGATATTTTTTTCTGCAGATCCGTGTTCAGAATCTCCGATGCTGTGTCACACGCTGTTTTCCCAATATAGTTTCCCGGTTTGAACTGACTGTTTTCCTTAAAGGAAATGAACTGGTCCGAAAGAATGCGGATATGGTTTTCCTCTTCTGCGGCCATTGCGGTGAAAAATTCTTTCACGGCTTTGCTGTCTGTCTGTTCTGCCACCTTACGGTAAAAAGCCTCCCCCCTTTTTTCCAGAAGAATTGCATTTTTCAATATTTTCAAAGAATTGTTTTCTTCCATCTCATCCTCCCCAAAGAATTGTCATAAAGAGAAAAAACAGGCCATAAACAAAAAATCTGCATTATGAAGAATAAATATATAATGCCTGTGGACAAAAAGCAATCCTGCGTTTATGAAAAAAGGGAATGACAAACGGAAAGGAGATTTTTTATGGACACAAGAGCGGAAAGTGATTCTCTGGGCAGTGTCGAAGTTCCGGCAGACAGATACTGGGGCGCGCAGACCCAGCGGTCTCTGGACTGTTTCCGGATTGGTGAGGAAAAAATGCCGCGGCAGATTATTCGCGCGCTGGGCACAGTGAAAAAAGCCTGCGCGCTGGCAAACAGGGAACTGGGCCTGCTGGATGAAAATCGCTGTGAACTGATTGTGAACGCGGCCGAAGAAGTGATTTCCGGAAGCCTGGACAGCCATTTCCCATTGGTGGTATGGCAGACCGGCAGCGGAACCCAGAGCAACATGAATGCCAACGAAGTCATTTCCAACCGGGCCATTGAAATGAGCGGGGGAAAGATGGGCAGCAAGGTTCCGGTGCATCCCAATGATCATGTCAACATGTCCCAGTCCTCCAATGATGTGTTTCCCACAGTCATGCACATAGCGGCCGCAGAAGCCCTTGTGCATCAACTGATTCCGGCACTCAGGCATCTGAAAGAGGAACTGGACAGAAAAGTGGAAGATTTCAAAGACATTGTCAAAATTGGCCGCACGCATCTGCAGGATGCCACGCCCCTGACGCTGGGACAGGAGTTTTCCGGATATGCTGCTCAGGTGAAACTGGGAATCGGCCGCGCGGAAGGGTGTCTGAAAAATCTCTGCACCCTTGTCATTGGGGGAACAGCCGTGGGAACCGGTCTGAACGCTCCGGCCGGCTTTGACCGGGTGTCTGTGCGGAATATGGCAGAAATCTGCGGGCTTGCCTTTACTGTTGCAGAAAACAAGTTTGAGGGCATGGCCGCACATGATGCAATCGTGGAATGCAGCGGCGCAGTGCGAACCGTTGCGGTCAGTCTGATGAAGATTGCAAACGACATCCGCTGGCTGGGCAGCGGTCCCCGCTGCGGCATTGGGGAACTCATTCTTCCGGCCAATGAACCCGGGAGTTCCATTATGCCCGGAAAGGTGAATCCCACACAGTGCGAGGCCCTGACCATGGTGGCAGTGCGGGTTCTGGGAAATGATGCAGCCGTGGCCTTTGCCGGTTCCCAGGGCAATTTTGAACTCAATGTGTTCAAGCCGGTCATGATTTACAGTCTGCTGCAGTCTGTTCGTCTGCTCTCGGATGCCATACAGAGTTTCACCGAACATCTGCTGAAAGGACTGCACGCGGACCGGGAGAGAATTGACAAACTCATGCACAGTTCCCTGATGCTGGTGACTGCCCTGAGTCCCCATATCGGTTATGACAAAGCTGCCAAAACTGCCCATGAAGCCCATAAAAACGGGGCAAGTCTGAAGGATACGGCTGTAAAGCTGGGGTATGTCACAGCAGAGGAATTTGACCGGCTGGTGCGGCCTGAAGAAATGGTGAAACCGGGTCTTCGATCAAAATGACAACCGCAGATGATACCAATTCGCCATTGATCTGAAACACAGGTTTTTCAGAAGAAACCGGATTTTTCAAAAAAATCCGGTTTCTTCTGACTTAAGTTGGAAATGGTTCATCCGAACGTTTGGCACTCCTCCGCCCTTCTTAACTTAGGCAGGAGTTACGCAGTTGGTTTTTTCAAGTATCTGATTTTTAAAGAACGGGCTTTGTACAGTGCAACATTCACTTCCATAAAAATCAGGATGTTAAGTAAGGCAACATAAATTTTCGGGTGTAAAGTTTTCAGAAAAACCGGATTTTTCCGGAAAAATCCGGTTTTTTATACCTGAAAACTTTCGGTTGGATACTTAAAATTCAACTGCGTAACTCCTGTTAGGAATGAAAAGTAAACAACTTCCACTTCTTCGTCATTCCGGCAAAAACCGGAATCCATTAATTTCAGTCTGTTCCGGACTCCGGCTTTCGCCGGAGTGACGGAGGTTGTTTAATTCGCTTTCCTTAATGGCATTGAATTTAATCCTTGACAGAATCAGGCAGTTCTGATTATATTTTTTTATGGTGAAATCCATGAAAACAGCCCGGAATGCAGTTGTGCTCATGCTGATTTCCGCTCTGCTTCTGTCCTCTTTTCCGAAGTTTGAGCGGGAGGATGCGGACAGGTTGAGAAAAAGAAACCGGATTTTTTCAAAAAATCCGGTTTCTTAAAAAATCCGGTTTCTTCAAAAAAATGGGGACTGCGGCTGAACCGGAGAAACTGCAAACCATTTTTTCAGAGGACAGCATATGAATTTTTCAACAGAGACTGAACAGGAAACTGATGGCCGGTGGATTGCTGATATTCCTGAAATTCCGGGTGTTATGACATACGGACAGTCCCGTGAGCAGGCGATTGTCCGTGTCAGAGCATTGGCTTTGCGGGTGCTGGCGGATCGTCTGGAAAACGGTGAGGACATATACGGAATGGATACCGGCAAATCTGAATTTCTGACATCATCAGAGGATGAACTGCTTTGCACAATGGGCCAAAGAGCGGCAAACGGCAGATTTGCCCATGCTTCAGAATGCCATGACCGGTATCTGTATGGCAGGGGACGGAAAGAAAATATGAGGAATTTTTGCATATGAAACAAAACAGGAATGATTTTATTGCAGCCACACCCGGCATTCTTGGGGGAAGACCCCGCATTGCCGATACCCGCATTTCTGTTTCAGCCATTGCCTGCCGGTACAGGCAGGGATACAGTGCCGAAGAAATTGCGGATCAGTATGACCATCTCACGCTGGCACAGATCTGTTCGGCTCTGGCATGGTATCATGCAAACAGAGCAGAAATTGATGCCGATATTTTCACAGAAGAGGCAGAATATGAACGGCTGGCAGCAGAACATTCCCGGCTGCCCCTTCGGGGCTTTCCTTAACTTAATGACTGATGTTACGCAGAGTTTCCGGAAATCAGGATATTATCCATTTTCAGTGTCATTCCGGCGTAAGCCGGAATCCAGTGTTTTCAGCATGTTCTGGATACCGGTTTTCGCCGGTATGACGATGCAGCGTAACATCAGTTAATGACATTGTACCGCCGGTTCCGCATGAGAGGATAAACATTATGATATTCCAATATTTTCCGGATACAGATATGCTGTACATAGAACTGTGCAAAGGCGTGGGTGCTGATGCAGAGGAAGTGGCAGAAGGGATTGTTCTTGATTTTGATGAGAACAGGCGGATTATCGGAATTGAGATTGAGGATGCAGGCAAACGCGCTGATTTGTCAAAACTGGAAATTTCCTCTTTGCCGGCTGCAAATTTCATTCTGAATTCAAATTCTGCCGGAGCAGCGGTCTGTGCACAGGCAGAATCGCCAAAAGCCTGATCCGGAAAAAATATGCCTGATTTGGAGATCAGAAAGTCAGTCAGCAGGGTGTGCAAAATCGCTTTCTGCACAGGGCAGACCGGATTTCCGACAGCGATTTTGCACACCCTGCCTGCTGAAAGGGGCACGAACGCTTTTGGGAATTTAATCCTTGACAGAATCAGGCAGTTCTGATTATATTTTTTTATGGTGAAA
>CAZDIU010000173.1:0-11386 GCA_964505535.1 uncultured Desulfobacterales bacterium
ATGAGGTATCATTATCTCATAACAAAAATGAAATACGTTCAACATTCTTTCAGTTTTTCAGAAAATAATTTTGGGAAGTCAGCAGGAAGTGTGGTATATCTTCCGCAGATAACGCATCCAAAATAATTTTATCAAAATTTATATAATAATTTCAATATACAGTCATTTTTCAACAGTTTCTAGCACTGCCAAACACCAAAATGATGCAAAAAATATCAGGTTCAGGAAAAATGAAAATCATGTAACTTTTCTGAAGCCGGAGCGACATAAGAGGCAGAACATCAGCCGAGGTGCTGATCTGAGAAAATTCTATATTTAAAAGGAAAGAGATCTGAAAATCAGACAGAAAACGTATTGGTTTCCCACAGAGATCACAGAGGACTGCACAGAGAACACAGAGATTTTTTTTAACATACTTCATTCCTCTCTGTGTCCTCTGTGGGAAACTTCACCGGAATGCAAAAATTGAGTAAGGCAGTTTTTTGCATATATATGCACAACATACTGTAAATTTGCATGTTTTTTGTTGTCAATATTTTAAAAGGAGCCAGATTCATGCAAAAGGAGCATGAGAGCAAAGAAGATATTCGCACCACACTGGGACTGGAGGATAGGCCAAAGAAAAAGCGGAGATGGTTTCTGCTTCTGCTGTTTGCAGCAGTTCTGCTGCTGATTGGCGGATTTTTCTGGTTCAGACCCGCGCAGAATGGCGGGTATCAGTTCAAAACTGCGGAAGTGAAATCCGGAGAACTGGTGGTCACGGTCACTGCCACAGGAAGTCTGGAACCGGTCAATCAGGTGGAGGTGGGAACCGAGGTGTCCGGAACCATCAAAACCGTGGCTGCGGATTACAATGATCGGGTCAGCGAGGGACAGGTGCTTGCAGAACTGGATACGGAAAAACTCAGCGCGCAGGTACTGCAGGCCGAGGCTGCTCTGGCCTCAGCGCAGGCAAATTATCTGGAAACCCAGGCCCGTGTGCTGGAAACCGGCAATTCCTTCAAACGTCTGAGCCAGTCCTGGAAAATGAGCGGAGGCAAAGTGCCTTCCCGGCAGGAACTGGATTCCGCGGAGGCATCCCTGAAATATGCACAGGCAGGGGAAGCCGCAGCCAAAGCCAAAATTGACCAGACACAGGCGGATCTGAATGCCAAAAAATCTGATCTGGCCAAAGCCATTATCCGATCTCCCATCAGCGGCATTGTGCTCAGCCGCAGCGTGGAGCCGGGGCAGACGGTCGCGGCTTCCCTGCAGACGCCGGTGCTGTTCACGCTGGCAGAGGATTTGGCAAAAATGGAGCTGCATGTGAATGTGGATGAGGCTGACATCGGACAGGTGCAGGAAGGACAGTCTGCAATTTTTACGGTGGACGCATATCCGGATCGGCATTTTCCGGCCCGGATTATTCAGACCCGTTATGCGCCTGTGACAGAAAACAATGTTGTCACCTATGAAACCCTGCTCACGGTTGACAATTCAGATTTGCTGCTGCGGCCCGGCATGACGGCCAGCGCGGAAATCACGGTGCAGACCATCAAAGACGCTCTCCTGGTTCCCAATGCGGCTTTGCGTTTCACTCCTCCGGATACGGAAAAAAAAGCAGAGGGTGAAGCAAAACAGGGGCGGGGGTTCATTGGCGCACTGATGCCGGGACCGCCCCGGAGAAGCTCTCCCCAGAGACAGCCTGAGCAGGAGAAAACAGCAAAGAAAAGCCTGATCTGGGTACTGGAGAACGGACATCCCAAATCCATTCCCGCAGAAACCGGAGCCACAAACGGCACATTTACGGAAATAAGGGGAAAAGAGATCAAAGCAGGCATGAAGGTGCTGACAGACGCGGTAAAGGGAAAGGACAAAAAATGATATGGAATCCCCGGTCATTGCTTTTGAAAAGGTCAGCAGGGTTTACGGTTCCGGCAGTTCTGCTGTGACGGCCATGCAGGAAGTGGATCTGCAGATCATGCCCGGTGAATTTCTTGCGGTCATGGGGCCCAGCGGTTCGGGAAAATCCACTTGCATGAATCTGCTGGGATGTCTGGATACGCCCAGTTCCGGCACATACTGGTTTCGGAATGTGGATGTGGGAAAACTGTCGAGAAATCAGCGGGCTTTGCTCCGGCGGCATTATATCGGTTTTGTGTTTCAGGGCTTCAATCTGCTTAACCGCACCTCGGCTGCGGAAAATGTGGAACTGCCGCTTGTGTATCGCGGAACTCCGGCTGCGGAAAGAAGGGAAAAAGCCATGCATGCGTTGGAAAAGGTGGGACTCAAAGGCAGAGAGCATCATACACCGGGAGAACTGTCCGGAGGGCAGCAGCAGCGTGTCGCGATTGCCAGAGCCATTGTCACAGAACCTTCTGTTCTGCTCGCGGATGAACCCACCGGCAATCTGGATTCGGTGCGCAGCCGGGAAATCATGGAACTGCTCTGTGAATTCAATCAGTCCCAGGGAATTACGGTGGTCATGGTCACGCATGAGCCGGATATGGCAGAATATGCCTCCCGCATGATCCAGTTTCTGGATGGCCGGGTGGTCTCGGACCGGACAAACGGCAGTTCCCCAAAGGAGAAACAGTCATGATAGGAAATGCCTTTATTCTGGCACTTCGGGCCATCCGCAGAAATGTGCTGCGCTCCTTTCTCACCATTCTGGGAATCGTGATCGGTGTCGCGGCTGTCATTATCATGGTCACGGTGGGGCAGGGCGCAACCGCGAAAGTCACCTCAGACATTTCCAAACTGGGAAGCAATCTGCTGATTGTTGTGCCGGGACAGCGGCGGGGGCCGGGCGGCAGTTCCTCTGATGCCAAACCCTTTGAAATCAGTGATGTCAAGGCCATTGAATCCCAGATCAGCAGTCTGAACGCAGTGGCTCCGACTTCCAGTCAGGGAGTGACAGTGGTTTATGGCAATGTCAACCGCACCACTTCCCTTACCGGAACCGACAATGAATACATCAAAGTCCGGGACTGGTCTGTGGCCCAGGGAAGGGAATTTCGGGAAAGTGAACTCCGAAGCGGAAAGGCCGTGTGCATTATCGGCTCGACCGTGCAGAAAGAACTGTTCGGATCCCAAAATCCCATTGGACAGCGCATCCGCATCAGAAGATTCTCCTGCGAAGTGGTGGGGGTACTGGCGGCCAAAGGACAGACCGGCATGGGTCATGATCAGGATGATACGGTCATTGTTCCCCTGCGCACGTTTCAGAGACGGATTTCCGGCAATACGGATGTGAGTCAGATTCAGGTATCGGTGCAGGATGGGGTTTCCACAGAAAAAATCACCAGTGACATTGAAAAACTTCTGCGGGAGCGCCGCAGGATCAGAGGCACTGATACAGACAATTTCACAGTCAGGGATCTGAAGGAAATCGCGGATACTCTCAGCGGAACCACAAAGGTGCTGACCACGCTTCTGGGATCTGTCGCGGCTGTGAGTCTGCTGGTGGGCGGCATTGGCATTATGAACATCATGCTGGTGTCTGTCACAGAACGCACAAGGGAAATCGGAACCAGACTCGCAATTGGCGCGATGGAAAAAGATGTGCTCACCCAGTTTCTGGTGGAGGCGGTTGTGCTCTCCTCTTTCGGGGGAATCATCGGCATTGCGCTGGCTCTGACAGCATCCGCGGGAATTGTGCGCCTGCTGGATGTGCCATTGGTGCTGGATTTCCGCATTGTGGCACTGGCCTTTGTCTTTTCCGCGGCAGTGGGCGTGATATTCGGATTTTTCCCGGCACGCAAGGCCGCACAGTTGGATCCCATTGAGGCACTGCGGTATGAATAGCGAACAATTTTCTTTCCCACAGAGGACACAGAGAGTTTTTATCATTAAACCCTCTGTGTTCTCTGGATTTGAAGCGTATAAAAAAACCGGATTTTTTGGAAAAATCCGGTTTTTGCAACTCACAGATTCAGAGTTTTTTTCCATTAAGCACTATGTGCAATTCTCCGTGTCCTCTGTGGGAAACCCTTTTCAGATTTGAAATGAAAGGAAATGACAATTCCATGATAAAAAAACATTTTTCCATAAAACTGCTGTCCATCACAGCGGCTGTGCTTTTTCTCGGCGGATGTGCTGCGGTGGGGCCGGATTACACGCCGCCCCGGTCTGATGTGCCTGCACAGTGGAGAAATCTGCTGCAAAAGGGCGATGCTTCGGAAACCTCTGATCCCCGGTCTCTTGCCGAATGGTGGAAAACCCTCAATGATCCGGTGCTGACCAATCTCATTTCCCAGTCCATTGCGGAAAACAAAGATTTGAAGCTGGCCATGTCACGGATTCGGGAAACCCGCGCACAATTGGGCATTGCAGAAACAGATCGATTTCCTTCCGCGGACGCGTCCGGATCAGCCGTTTCTGCCAAAAGCACGGGAAAAGAGGAGCGCAGTGAACGCTATTCCCTGGGCATTGATGCGGGCTGGGAAATTGATCTGTTTGGAAGAGTGCGGCGATCTGTGGAAGCCGCGCGTGCGGATTATGAATCTGTCACGGAAAATTACCGGGATGTGCTTGTCAGTCTGGCAGCGGAAACCGCACTCAATTATATTGATGTTCGCACCTATCAGAAACAGTTGGCAGTGGCAGAGGAAAACCTGAAAATCCGAAAAGAGGCATACGAGCTTGCCAATTACCGCTACAAAGCCGGACTTGCCTCCGCGCTGGATGTGAGCAGTGCAAAATACAATGTGGAGGAAACCCGTGCCAGTATTCCTGTCATTGAACGGAATCTGGAGACCGCGAAAAACCGCATCGCGGTGCTGACCGGAAAAACACCCGGATCCGTTCATGCGCAACTGGCACAAAGCAAAGCCCTTCCTGTGCCGGGTTTGAAGATTGCCGCAGGCATTCCCGCAGATATTCTGCGCCGACGTCCCGACATCCGAAAAGCTGAGCGGGAACTGGCCGCACAGACCGCAAAAATAGGCGTTTCCACTGCGGATCTGTATCCCCGGCTGACGCTTTCCGGTTCCATTGGTCTGGAATCCATTTCTCTGAGCGATCTGTTCACATCAGACGCTTTGAGCAACAGCATCGGCCCGCGACTTTCCTGGAATATCTTTGAGGCGGGAGCCATCCGGAAAAACATTGAAGTGCAGAACGCAAGGCAGGAACAGGCTTTGATTCAGTATGAATCCGGCATTCTGTCTGCTTTGGAAGAAGTGGAAAATGCCCTGTATGCCTATGCACGGGAGCAGGCGCGGCGAAATTCCCTGCTCAGTGCGTTCAAAGCCGCACAGCAGGCATCCAGTCTTTCCCTGAATCAGTACAATTCCGGGCTTACAGATTTTCAGCATGTGCTGGATGCCCAGCGTTCCCTGCTTTCCTTTCAGGATCAACTGGCAAAAAGTGAGGCAAATATCCTTACGTATCTTATCCAGCTTTACAAGGCACTGGGAGGCGGATGGAATCCGGGGAGATAATGGCTGCACCGGTTTCTGCAACCGGGGGCAGAAACAGAACACTGCCCTGCCACTGTCAAAAGAGGATTTTTTATTAAGAACCTGATTGTTCTCCCTTGGAGAGTGGAGGGAAAGAGCGGAAAGCGGGCTATTGGTCACTCAGACGCAGCAGACAGGTTCTCAGATTGACTTTTGCATTCTTCAGGCCAAGTTTCTGGCGGATATTGGAGCGGTGAAAGCCCACGGCTGATTCTGAAATATTGAAAATATCCGCGATTTCCTTGTTGCGCTTTCCCTCCCGGATCAAATGGGCTATCTGGAGTTCCATGGGGGTGAAATCCCACTTCTCCGCCTTCACCCGGCGAATAAAAGGAGAAACAATGCTGGCCACACTGCTTTCAATGGCCTGCACAATCTGCTTCTGTCTGTCATTCAGACAGGTGTTTTTCAGCCTGTCCAGCATGGGCGTCAGGGCATTGCGGACATTGGTGACAAAACTGAGTTCAATATCCCGGATTTCCACCTCTTTGTCTTTCAGCAGAACCCGCATGGCATGGTTGTAGGATTCGACCTCTCTTGTCAGATTCTCCTTTTGTTTCCGGCTTCTTTCCATCTGCTGTTTCAGACCTTTTTCCGTCTGTTTTTCATCAGTTATATTGGTAATTACAGCAAAGCTGCCCTGAAAGTTCCTGTCCGCATCAAAGATTGGTCTGGGTGAGAATCTCAGATATATTCTGCTTCTGTCTTTGCGGACTGCCTCGGCTTCACAGGATGCATGCTCGCCGTTTTTCTGCCGTTTGAACGCGTCGGTTACAGTTTTCTGATTCCGCCGGTCAAAACAGCGAAGAACGCTGGTTCCGATCAGGTCTTTTTTTTCATACCGTGTCAGTCTGCAAAATTCATCATTGACATACGCGACCGTCATGTCTTTGTTTAACACAATAAATCCCTCTTTCATGGTTTCAACAAAGGAATGATACTGTTCCGCCTTTAGCCTGAGCATGTCTTCCATGCGCCTGCGTTCGGTGATGTCAACACACAGAACAGATATCTGGGAAACACTGCCGGCCCGGTTGAGATCAGGGTTCAGAAAATGGACGTAGTGACGGCCATCACGCTGATCCTCGAAACACACCTTTTTGCCTGTCCGCACAGCCTCTTCCACAAATTTTCTGCGATTTCTTCCAATGTCCTCCGGCAGCATCTCATAGATGCTGTGGCCGATGAGCTGGCCAGGATCTCTTCCCATTTTCAATGCCAGTTCACGATTCGCTGCGATAACTGTGCCATTGGGTTCCATGAGAAAAACCGACTCGGAATGGAGATCAATCATGGTCTGGAGGATGCGTTTGCTCTGCTGAATCTGATTTTGCAGTTTTTTGCGTTCGGTGATGTCGTTTATCACGATGCGGAGCACCGGACACCCCTCCATGTCAGGCGCTGCCCTGGCCGTCATATGTGCATGAAATTCGGTTCCGTCCTGTTTTGTCATCCGCAGTTCGCAGGCACAGGCCGGACCTTCCGAATCCATGACAATGCTGCCATAAAGCATCTGTCTACAGTGAAGGTACCAGATGTCCTCGTCATCTTTGTGAATGAAGCGGGAGAGCGGCTGCCTGAGCAGGGCTTTCCGTGCCACGCCCAGCAGCGTCTCAGCAGTGAGATTGGCCTCCAAAATCAGTCCCTTTTCACTCACGGTGACATAACCCGCGGGAGCCAGATCGTAGAGTTCGAAATAGCGTTCCTTCGCTGCCTCCAGTTCGATCTGTGTCCGGCGCAGTTCTTCGTTCTGCATCTCCAGTTCAATCTGATGCACGCGAAGTTCATGAAGTATCAGCCACGTTTCTTCGGGAGACAGGCTGCCGAAGGTTTCCTCCCCCGCGTTTTTCTGTCCAGCAACTTCTTCAGCCTGTTCACGCAGCACCTTCATGGCCTGCGGTGAGCCCGGCTGAAGTGATTCAGCCGAATTTGTCAAAGGAGCATCATTTTCAGAGAGATTCTCTTTGGACTTCATTTCATTCATCTCCCATTTTTCGGTAATGGTGCTTCTGTTACGCATTGCTGCCGGGGCAAACCCTGTCCCCTGGTTTTTCGGTATAAAAAAATCTGGCAGTGTGCAGGGGCATGTTTTTTTGTGCCCGCGTCTGAAATGGTGGGCAGCGCTCCGCTTTTGCCCACCCTACTATATTAACACATTGAAATAATGAATAAAAATGTTTCAAACACGCTCTTACTGCCCCTCTTTCGGCTGTTCTTCCGATTCCCTGTCCTGCTGTTTGCGGTCGCTGATGTCCATCAGCGCGCAGGTAATACCAATGATTTCGCCTCCTGGATCATAGAGCGGCTCCACAGTCAGATCACAGAAATGCGCTTTGCCGTTTATGACAGTCCGGACTTCCTGCCGCGCACCTTTTCCGCTTTCCATCACCTGCTGTTTGATCTCCCTGAGCCTGTTCGCATCCCCGGCAGAAAACAGATCCGCATCGGTCTTTCCCAGAACCGGTTCCGGGAAAAACACAGAATGCGGATTGAATATCCAGGTATAGCGCAGTTTCCTGTCCTGATTGAAAACCGTGACAGACGCGGCCCGGAGGGCAATCCGCATGCGCTCTTCGTTCAGGCGCAGCTCTTCCTGCGCGTTTTTCATTGCGGTAATGTCAACAAAGGTGAATACCGCGCCCTCAATCACGTTGTCAATTGTGCGGTAGGGCTGGATTCGCATGGTGCAGCACATGCCATCGGTTGTCTGCACTTCCCTTTCTTTGGGAATCAGTTTCTCCAGCACAGCCTGCGTGTCCTCCACCAGCGTGCCGTAACCGACAAAGTTGGAGGAAATATGATTCAGAGGCCGCCCCACATCAGTCTGAATCAGGTTGATGATCCGGCTGGAACCGGCAGTGAACCGCACAATGCGCAGTTGATGATCCACCAGCACAGTGGAGATGCCCGTGCCTGTCAGCAGATTGTTCATGTCATTGTTGACCTGTGACAGATTCTCCACTTTGTTTTGCAGTTCCGTATTGACCGTTGCCAGTTCCTCATTGACGGACTGCAATTCTTCCTTGGAGGTTTCCAGTTCCTCGTTGGAGGACTGCAGTTCTTCGTTCACCGACTGCATCTCCTCATTGGAGGACTTGAGTTCCTCGTTGGAGGTCTCCAGTTCCTCAAACGCGGCACGGAGGTATTCCTCTTTGGACTGCAGTTGCTGGAGAAGTCCGGGAATGCGGTCGTCGATGTCCGATCCCCCGGTTTTTTCCTCAGACTGATGGGCAGTTTCCGGGGCCTCCTGCAGCGTAATCAGGTACAGGGTGGGCTCCGGTATGGCTGCCGCCGGGTCTGTCTGTTCCTCCTGCCTTACGGGCCGGATGCTCAGGTTGACTGTTGTGTATTCGCCGTTGGTTTTCACCCGCAGGGAGGGACAGTGCACAGTCTGTTTTTCTTTCAATGCCCTGTGCAGACCGGTGGTGAGTTCCCGCCGCAGTCCTTTGCGGGCCATTTTCAGGAGATTGCTGATGCCTGCCTCTCCGGGTGCGGGTTCCAGATACATCCCGGTTCTGCCGTGGATATAAAGGATGTCGCCATGCCCGTTGACAAGCACTGCCGTGATCTGTCTCAGGATTGACTGTTCGGTCAGTTCGCGCAGCGGCACTTTTGCGGGGCCGATTTTCTTTCCCGCGTTCTGCTGTCCTGCCACCAGAGCCGGGATAAAATGGGACAGGGCTGTGCGCGTGCTGTGAATATCGGTTCTGCGCTGATACAGTTTTGCTTTGCGATCCTGCACGGCAAACAGATCGCTGAAGTCCCCCACAGTCTCGGAAGTGCCCAAAAAGAGAAAACCGCCCGGATTGAGCGCATAATGAAACAGGGGAATGATCTTTTTCTGCAGATTTCCGTCCATGTAGATGAGAACATTGCGGCATGAGATGAGATCAAGTTTGGAAAAGGGCGGATCCTTGATCAGATCCTGCTCGGAAAAAATCAGCATGTCCCGAATGTTTTTGCGGATGCGGTACAGGCTGCCGCCCGGTGCAGCAGTGAAAAAATGTTCCAGTCTTTCCCGCGAAATATCCGCGGCAATGCTGGCCGGATAAAGCCCGGCCCGGCCTGTTTCAATCGCGAGACTGTCAATGTCGGTCGCGAAAATCTGCACATTGAAACTCTGCTTGAGCGCATTCATGCGCTCCTCCAGAAGGATGGCAATGGAATATGCCTCCTCACCGGAAGAACAGCCCGGACACCAGACACGGACAGCAGTGCCTCCGGATTTGCCTGCAAACAGCTTGGGAATGATCTGCTCCTCCAGCACCCTGAATGCTTTCGCATCCCGGAAAAAACCGGTCACGCCGATCAGAAAGTCATTGAAGAGGGATTCCACTTCCGGCGGTGTCATTTGCAGAAATCTGACGTATTCATCCATGGTGTCAATCTGGTGAACAGCCATGCGCCGCTCAATGCGGCGAATAATGGTGCTGGGTTTGTACTGGGAAAAATCATGCCCGGTCTGGCCGCGCATGAGGATGAAAATTTTTTTCAAAGCATTTTCTGCTTTGGGCTCAGGCCGGGACAGCCTGACAAAGGCATGGGCAGCATAGGCCATAAGCCGCACAGGCATCTCGGCAGGGGTCAGTTCGTAATCCACCAGACCGGTGGCAATCGCGCTTCGCGGCATTCCGTCATACTCCGCGGATTCAGGGGTCTGGGCCATGACCATGCCGCCCTCTCCCTTTACGGCCCGCAGGCCCAGCGTACCGTCCGATCCGGTTCCTGAAAGCACAATGCAGATGCTCCGATCCCGCTGATCATGGGCCAGGGACCGGAAAAAGAAATCAATGGGCATTCGGTGGCCGCGCGGTGCGGAGGGTTCCAGCAACTGGAGCCTGCCGTTGAGAAAAGCCATATCCCGATTGGGCGGAATGATATAGGCGCAGTTGGGGTGCACATCCATCCCGTCCTCAACTTCGTAAACCTTCATGCGGGTGTATTGCCGGATGAGGTTGGTAAGAATGCTCTTGTGATCCGGGGCCAGATGCTGCACCAGAACAAAGGCCATGCCCGGATCCCTGTCCGCAGGCATGGCTGAAAAGAATGCCTCGAATGCTGCCAGCCCTCCGGCAGATGCGCCAATGCCCACAATGGGAAAGTGTTTTTCCTCTGACTTGTCCGGCCGGGCGGATTCCTCAGTTTCAGCAGCGGCGTCTGACGGGTCAGACGGTTTGTCCGGCTCTGTCTGTATTTTCTGTTTCCGAATGTTCTTTTTGGGCATGGTGCTCCTTTTCTGGTGTGCGAAAAAATGTTTTCCCTTTTTCCAAAACAGGGCTGTTATACCAATTCTCCATTGATTTGATACTGTCACGGGATGATCCGGAGGAGTGCAAAAATTAAGCGGAGCGGTTTTTTGCACAGACGGAACCGCAATATCGGATCAAACCAATGGCGAGTCGGCATTATACCGAGTCTCCATTGAAAAGACACCTGCAGGCAGGCAGAAATGAGGTTTTTGTCTGTTCAAAAAACCGGATTTTTCCGAAAAATCCGGTTTTTCTGAAAAACGTTATGCCTGAAAAATTTGTGTTTCAGATCAATGGCGAATTGGTATATGCCCTCACGTCAGCAGCATTGAGGCCGGAGCGTGGAAACAAAAGGGATATTCCTCTTGAAAACCGTGCAGCAACTGAAAACTCAGCCAAAAATTTTATACACCCGAAAAAAACAGAATACAATTATTTTTTATTGATAAAAAATATAATATATTGAAATAACTAATTATATCTTTCTTCTCTTATAAAAAAACCGACAGGTTTTGCCTGCTGATTTCCTGATGTTTATCAAAGTTGTTATTTTTCTTGAATTTTTTTAAATATATTCCTGCCTGTATATGGCTTTTGATTCAGAAATCAGAAAACAGGAGGGAAGTATGGCAGAACAGCAGGAGATGAAGGTGTACAAAAAATAAAATGACGGATTGAAAAATGTCGCTGAAATAT
>CAZDIU010000174.1:0-11360 GCA_964505535.1 uncultured Desulfobacterales bacterium
TCTCTCCGCATCCCGGTTTAAAGGCTCACCTTTCCTGTCCGGCTTCGAAGTTTCGTGCTCATTGATGCCGATATACCGCACATGCCGTCCGTCACTGAGAATCACTGTGTCACCGTCAAGCACTTTTGCCAAAACAGCGGGCTTTCCGGCTTTTGCAGAGGAAAAATCCGCTTCGGCCTGCGACAGAGGCAGAAGCGGAGAAAAAAGCAGGAGCAAAAAAAACAGAAGATATTTCATGTGCGGGCTCCGGTGTCCGGGAAGCCGGGTTCCGGTCTCCGGTGCTGATTTCTGCCCGGATTCCTGACATCTGTAAGCAGATCCTCCGTCCTTACTGTACATTGCCTGTCAATGCCGTGTTCAGAACACTGATATAAAAACGGGCATGACTGATGGGTGCGGCCATATTCGCGCGGTGATTGGCCAGGAGACTGCTTGGTTTGCTTTCCAGCACAATCCAGGGATCCATATGGGAGGCATGTTCCAGGGAAACAATGGCATGATGCATCAGATCTGTTCCCTGAGCGGAAGCAATGAGATCATTGAATTCCACTGCCGCAGCCTCCAGTATGGTTCCCATGGCTGTGGCCACGCCCTTGGTATAATAAAGCAAATCATCTGATCGGAAAAAATTCATTTCTCCCAGTTCCTTGACCATGTTTTCATCACAACTGCCCAGAATGCTCTCATATGCCCTGAACAGGGGAACCACATTGTCCACCCGGCGGTAAAAGCGGGCTTCCTTTCTCCTGAGCATGTTCATGTAGTTTCTGAATTCATCCAGTCCTTCCTGGTACTTGGACTCTGCTGAGGGAAACCAGTACTGACTGGGTTTTACCATAAACCAGTTCATGGCCAGTTCCAGCGCCGGAACATAGGCATCTGTGCTGCCGGTCCGGGAAATGTTTTCAGCAAGGGCAACAGCAGTCCGGCGGGTCACTTCCAGAACTCCAAGCTGAAAATTATTTATATTATCAGTAAATTCAATCAGATCATTGGGACGCCATCCCCAGAACCGTTCATTGATTTCATAATTCATGGGTTTCATGCAGGCTTCCATAAAGGTAATTCCCACCTCACCGGTCGGAACAAATGTGGCTACCGGCACAGTTGCGTGACCTGCCGCAGCATCCTGTTTCGGTTTGCCGTGGGTGTCCGTGACAGTGACCGGAGATTTGGCCGGTGCATGGGCAGCCGGCGTTTTGACGGTTCCGTGCCCTGCATCCGTACCATGTGCAGAAGTCTGGGAATCCGGGGTGTGGGCAGGGGAGGCTTTTGCCGGTTCTGGTTTGTGTGCTGTCTGAGCTGTTTTTCCGGTTTCCGCATGTCCGGATTTTTTTGCCGTATCCGGCCCGCCCATAAATCCGATAATCGTCCACACAATACCCAGAACCAGAACTGCGGCAAACATGCCGACTATCATCCGTTTGGATACAGGAAGGGCGATTTTTCCCATCTGCCCGGTTTCGGCTTTCATGTCTTCCCCTTCAAAAGCATTCTGTTTTTTCAGAAATCTCATTATCATCTCCTTTTGAAATTATGTCATTGCGGTGCAGATTCGGAATCCGGCAATGATCCGGATGTCCATGTTCACCGGTGTGACGGAAAAAGTTGCACATCACGCAGTATGCAGAGGCACAGGAAGATCAACAGCATTCCGGCCTGTGCACAAATGTGTTAACTGCTTCTTGGCATCATCCGCCTCTGAGTTTCCGGATGTCTCCGATGCGGATGGTGACATTCCGGGAATCGAAATATTCAATCAGGGGAATCAGGTATTTGCGGGAAACCCCTGCAACATCTTTGAACTCAGGCGTGGAAATCTCCCCTTTTTCCCGCAGATAGGCCACCAGACGGGTTTTGAGTTCCTCCACGCTGTTGGCAAAAAAATACAGATCTTCCTTTGCCTTGACCAGCAGGCCCTCTCCGACCAGCACCATGAGCACATCTTTGGCCTGGGACTCCTCCAGTTCCAGACTGGTGCACAGTTCTTTGAAATAAGGCGGAGTCAGTCCGGAACCTGCATAGGCATCCAGCAGTTTTTTCCGGACAGCACTCTGATCCTGTCCCAGAGAAACCCGGTGGTTCTTCATGCGGACAATATCGCCTTCGGCAGCAATTTCCTCTTCTTTGAGCATCTGTGCCAAAGCCAGATGAAAAAGTTTGACACCTGCAAAAGACGGAAGCCTGGATTTGAGTTCCTCTTTGGGCATTCCGTTTTTCAGGGGATTTTCCCTGTGATATTTTTCCAGATGTGCTGTGATCTCGTGTCGGAATGCCTCAAAACTGTCCCTGTGAATGAAGATGCGGTTTTCCCTGTCTGTCTGAATAAGAATCTTCTGGGACAGCAGAGACTGCACTGCCTTTTCCAATTGCTTTTCCGGCATATTGCTCATGATGCGCAGCGCAGACAGGGATACGCCGCTGTATCCGGCTTCCCCGGCATGATAGGCCGCAATCTGTTCCGGAGGCAGATCAGCCAAATCCCTGAGTTTGGCAATGACATCGGCTTTCATCCGCCTGTGCTTCCGGGGAACCGGATTGAGCACCGCTCCTCCTCCGATGGTGCGCACCGGAGAAGTGCTTCGGATCACAAAACGGTCATCCTTTACCAAAGCAACCGGGGTAGCCAGCCGCAACTGGGCAACCGTAGATTCTCCCGGGGACAGTTCATCACTTTTCAGCAGGATGAGATTGCCCAAAATTTCGGCAGTGCCCGCGTGGAACCGAACGGGAGTTCGATTTTTCAGCGGTTTTTTGTTGCCAGTCAGACAGTGCAGGGAAACATCCAGCATATAACTGGGCATGAGAGCATCCGGCACAGACAGCACATCTCCCCGGTTCACGGTGCTTTTTTCCAGTCCCTGAAAATTGACAGCCGTGCGCATGCCGGCAAAAGCGGTTTCCACACTCTGCCCATGAACCTGAAGCCCCCTGACCTTTGAGGTGATGCCCGAGGGATAGAGCATGACCGGATCTCCCACACTGACCTGTCCGGAAATCAGCGTTCCGGTAATGACCGTGCCAAAACCCTTCATGGTAAACACCCGATCAGCCGGAAGACGGAACAGTCCGGTGGAGGAACGGGGGGAAACCTCTGCGCTCAGCCTGTCGAGCGTGCTGATGAATTCGGGAATTCCCTTTCCTGTTATGCCGGATACCGGGACAATGGGTTTGTCCTCCAGAAAAGTTCCCCGGACAAACTCCCGGATATCCTCAGTCACCAGTTCCAGCCATTCCTCATCCACCATGTCTGTCTTGGTCAGAACCACCAGCCCGTGCCGGATGTCCAGCAGAGTGCAGATTTCCATATGCTCACGGGTCTGAGGCATGACGCCCTCATCTGCTGCGATCACCATGGCCACCAGATCAATGCCTGTGGCCCCGGCCACCATGTTTTTGATAAATTTCTCATGGCCCGGGACATCCACAATGCCGATATGCCGTCCGCTGGGCAGATCCAGAAACGCAAAACCCAGTTCTATGGTAATGCCCCGAAGCTGCTCCTCTTTGAGCCGGTCCGTATTGATGCCGGTCAGAGCCCTGATCAGTGTGGTCTTGCCATGATCAATATGTCCTGCTGTTCCCAGGATAATCTGTTTTGAGGATATATTCGAAATAATGGGCACTCCTTTACTCTTTTTTGAATTTTCGGTTTCTCCAGTATTCCAGAAGGTAGGCCAGACCTACCAGGATGATTGCAAACGCAACCACATAGGGAATCTGAAATTCAGGGCGGAAAATCCGTGTCAGCACCACGGCAAAGACCGCACCCAGAATGGCCCGCATGACGAAAATATTGAATTTTACCATGATAATAACCTGTTTTGTGTTATTCCTTTTTTGTAATATAGCAGAAGGGGATAAGGGTCAACAAGAACTTTGCCTTCAGGAAGGGTGTTTTACTATAAAAAAAAAATTTTGCAAAGAGGATTAAAAAAGTCTTGAAAAAAAATGAATGATCTGCTAAAAGGGTTAAATTCACATGGTGGGTGTAGCTCAGTTGGCAGAGCACCAGGTTGTGGCCCTGGGAGTCGTGGGTTCAAGTCCCATCACTCACCCCATTTTTTCTTTTTTTCAGTCTCAAGCGCCCGTAGCTCAGTTGGACAGAGCGTCGGACTTCGAATCCGCAGGCCGGGGGTTCGAATCCCTCCGGGCGCGCCAGAACCCCCCATCATCGCACATCCGATTTTTTCTCCCCTGTTTTTTTGTTCAGTTATCATCGTCCGGAGCAGAATCAGAATGTTACAAAAATGTCAGCAGAACCTAAAACCCCGGACATCCGGGAGTGTCCGAAACCAGAATCTGCCATGCACATTCCGTGTCAGCAGATATCAAATAGTCCCCGTCCGGCAGATGATAATACAGTTTTTCATCCGCTTCCCCGATTCCGGTGAGCAGGGATTCACAGACTGCCAGATCAGGATGGGTGAGAAGTTCAAAGCTGTATTCACAGTTTTCTTCTGAAATCCGTATCCGTATTTCCGTAGTACCGAAAATATGGAAAGGCTCATCCATGTTGTCTTCGGAAATCCGGTAACAGAATTCAGGTGCTGGGGTCGGAGCGATAATCACGGAACCGCTGTCCTCGCCGTCATCCATTCCGCCGGAATCCCCGCATCCGATCAGGGCAGTTGCCGAAATCAGTAAGAAAACACCGAAGATCCGCAGTTGAGAAAAAAATTTCATTTTTACATCCGCTTTCCGCAGAAAAGGTTTCAGGTGCCGGTGCCAAGTTCCGCATTTCTAATTCAGAATATATTCCGAGGGATCCACCGGCACACTGTGAAGATGGACTTCATAATGAAGATGAGGCCCTGTGCTCCGTCCGCTGTTGCCCATGACTGCAATCTTCTCCCCTCTTTTGACGGTATCCCCCGCATTTTTCAGAAATTCATCCAGATGGGCATAACGGGTGACAAGACCGAAACCGTGATTGATCACCATCATTTTTCCAAAAGCCCCTTTGGTGTCTGCAAAGGTGACTTTGCCATCGGCAGGTGCAATCACAGGCGTTCCAACCGGAGCCGCAATGTCCAGCCCGGTGTGAAACTCGGACATTCCGGTAAAGGGGGATTCTCTCTCCCCGAACACAGAGGTGGGAATCCCTTCCGCAGGCCGTATGGCCGGTGTGCATTTCAGCAGGTTTTTCTGGGCATCCAGTTCTTTCATCAGGGACTCGAAATTTTTGTGCTGAACTGCACCCGCCTGTTCCAGCTCATCTGTCTGTTCGTGCATTTCACGCATGAGGCTGCTGTGTTTTTTTCTGAGATCCGTTTTCGGATCCAGATCTTCGGGAGCGGAACCGCCAATGCCGAAAAGACCGCGCTGGGCCTCCGGATGATCCAGATTGGCAATCACCCGAATCTGTCTCTCAAATTCGTTGAGGGCGAGCAGTTGGGATTTCAGGGAATTGATTTGACCCGCAAATTCCTGAATCTGCTTTCGCTGGGATGTGATGATTTCCTGCTGTCCGGATATTTCCCGGATCAGTTCTCTGTTGTTGAATTTTGCCATCCGGAGCCGGTAATAATCATATGTGCCAATGCCCGCCACGGAAAGACTCAGAACCGCCATGAAGAAAATGAATAACAGAAAAGGTTTTGAGAGTGAAAACTGCCTGACCCCCGCTCCGCTGGTGCTCATCGCGAAAAAAGTGATTCTGTCACTCATATCAGATTACCTCCCTGTATTTTTTCATTCATATCCATTCGCATTGGAAACAAAAAAACAGCACAGGTTTCCAGTCTGCTGTGCAGTCTATGAACCAGACCGGCATCATGCCCTGCTTTGTTTCCGATAATGTCTGTTTTTCAAAAATTTCAAAATGCTCTGCAGTTGCCAGACATATCTGACTACGTTGAAATGTTTTCATAATTCTTCCGGATTGAAATAACAACCTGGGTTCTTCATCCGAAAGAAAAACAGTTGCTGCCGGTTTGAACAATGCCTTTGAGGTTAAAAATATCTTCATTCTGACAGGACGTTCCCCGGTTATCCCTGTTTCTTCTGCCAGAGAAAGAATAGCTTCGCAATCCTGCCAGCACCTCTCATACCAATTCGCCGTTGATCTGAAACACAGGTTTTTCGGAAAAACCGGATTTTTCAAAAAAAATCCGGTTTTCTGAACACACGAAAACTTGTTTTTGTCTGCCTGCAGGTATCTTTTCAATGGGGAATCGGTATCATACTTCCCGGCCATGAATCCCCCTGGTGTGAAAAACGGACAGTTTTTTGCAAGAACCTTTGTCACTGATTCACAACAGACTGATGGGAATCAATCACTGACTCAATGACACCTGTAAACATTTTTTCTGAAAATTTTATATATATGTTTTTATTACAATAGGTTATGCTTTTTTTTGTCATGCGCTTCGGCATAAAGGTGACAGCAACCTCTCAGGGTTATCCGCCTGAGCGGTTAACCAAACAGCGAAAACTGTTCACAGCGCCTGAAGCGGTTCTGCCAGTCAGACCTGTCATCTGCTCTGAATTTAAAGAGACAGGTAAGAAAATCTGTCTGGCTGTCTTGCGTCCTGAATTCCGGTATGAAATCGGAAAATCCTTCGGATTTTCCGATTTCAGGCGGAATGACAGAACCAGGATGGCAAATTATTTTTTGGGGCGATCCCTTAAACAATCCACACAGCCGATTTGGTCGCCATATTCAAAACCTTTGTGCTGACCCGTCCCATAATAAATTCTTCAACCACTGTCAGTCCGCGTCTGCCGACCACAATGGTTCCGTAACCTTCTTCTTCGGCTTTATGAGTTATTGCCGCCGCGCGGCTGGTTTTGTTTGCAGAAATCTCTTTGGATATCCGGCTGGCTGAAAATCCCTCATTTTTCAGACGGTTTTCCGCTTCTGCAAGAGCCGGTTCAATCGCTGTTGTGTTTGTCGCTGTCCACTCAGCCTCCTCCTCAGGCTTGAAGAATCTCATGCTTCCGAGATGAATCCCCATGGGTCTGATAACATGACACAATGTAACTTCGCAGTCTGTGTCCCCCATAAGTTTTCCAATATGATCAACTGCCTTCATAGCACCTTCAGAACCGTCAAAACCGATAAGAATCTTTTTTGAATCAGGACTGCCGCCGACAGTCACTACCGGAATATACGGAATCCGTCCCACCAGCTTGGTTGCGACACTTCCCATCATCATATCTTTTATTCCGCTTACGCCTGTGCGTCCGGCAACAACAAGATTGTATCCTTCATGGGATTCTTTCAGAATATCTCTGGCAATTCCAACTTTTTTTGCCTGAATTTTAGTATCCACGGATTCAGGCGAAAATCCTGCATCTGTCAGGATTGTTTTGGCTTCTGCCATGGATTTTTTAATGTTCTGTTTCATCTGAGTCGCCCATGCGCTTACAGATGCAACGCTGGAACGGAACGCCGGATCTCTTCTTAAATCAAGAAAAGCCTCCGGCACTTCCGTTCTTACATGAATCAGAACAACCTGAGTGTTTTGGGCAGGAAATATGCGGCTTATGTACCGTACAGCGTCCATTGCCTGGCCAGAGCCGTCCATTGCTGCCAAAATTTTTCTTTTCACTGTCATAAAAATCTCCTTTGCATGCGAAGTAAGAGTTAAAACCATATTTAAGAAAAATCATGAAGTTATAACCGCACATGATATCAGTTTACAAAGGCATTGCCAGTTTTTGATTTTCCCTTCCCAAATTCAGTTGCAGTATGTTCAACCAGTGGCAGTTGCATCTTTTGATGACTGACACTCTGTTCCTGTCCGTCAGTCCGGGTCCCGCCACATCTATGCAGGCAATGTCCCATATGAAAAGAATTTTCCCTCCCCCCGAAGGGAGAGGGAAAAATAAGCATTATGCGTTCTGCATTTCGCAGGCCATGATGGTGTGCTTGCACAGCACCGAGGTTGTAATGGATCCCACGCCTCCGGGAACCGGGCTGATTTTGTTTACAATGGGTTCAGCCTGGGCAAAATCCACATCTCCGCAGTATTTTCCGGGATTGTCCGGGTCAGGGTTGATGCCCACGTCAATAACCGTCTGTCCTGCCTTGAAGAAATTGCCTTTGAGCATTTTGGCCTTGCCCACTGCGGCAATCACAATTTCTCCGTCCTGACATACGCCCGGCAGGTTTTCTGTACGGGAATGGCAGATGGTCACAGTGCCGTGTTCCCGCAGCAACAGCATGGCCAGGGGTTTGCCCACAACCAGGGAGCGTCCCACAACCACGCATTTTTTGCCTTTGATGGGAATATTGTAAAAATGAAGCATTTCCATGCACGCACTCGGTGTGCAGGGGGGGAATCCGGTGGCATCATCGGTGAACACTTTTGCCTGTCCGCTGGTGGTAAGGCAGTCCACATCTTTTTCAACCGGAATAAGGGTTCTGATTTTGCGTTCATTCAGATGCTTGGGCAGCGGAGAGAACATGAGAATGCCGTTGACATCTTTTTTGGCACCGATTTCCGTCACCGCTTTTTCAAAAGCGGCCTGCTCTATGGTTTCCGGGTATTCAAAAACCTGGCAGTCCATGCCCACGCCTGCACAGGTCTTTTTTGCTCCGCCTTCATAAAACAGATCATCCGGACGTGCACCCACACGGATAATGCCGAGTTTCGGGGTTGTGCCTTTGGCTTTGAGCGCCTCAACCCGTTTCATCATGTCGGCCTTCATAGCATCTGCAACCGGTTTTGCTTTCAGAACTTCTGCCATTGTAAGTGTTCCCCCTTGTTATTTTGAAAGTTTGGAAATGACCAGATTCAGTGTTTCATCCGCTGTCTTGCAACCGTCATTGACCAGACGATCCATCTCTTCTCTGCAGGATTTGACGAAATTCTGATCTTTTATGGTGTTAAGGTTGATGATGACATTGAGTTTGCCGGAAATCAGGGCTGCTTTCATGAACACCACGCCGCAGCCCACATCGGAAATCGCGAGCATGGTTCCGATCTGTCCCATGCGCTGATGAATTTTGATGCCTTCATAGGCCTTGCGCATAATTTCCATGGGCACGGAGCATGCGGTTTTGGAGCATTTCTCCATGGTTTCTTCCTTGAATTTGATTTCTTCCGGTGTGCTTTTCGGAAGACCATAGGCTTTGGACAGCGGTTCAAACACTTCCGCGTCTTTGTCCACCAGTGCCTTCAGTTCGGAAATGACTTTGTTTCCTTTTTCAATCAGATCCTTTACTTCAGGCTCCACATCCGCATATTTTTTCTTGCCGACTGTGAGATTGCCCACCATGTTGGAAAGTGCCATGCCGATTGCGCCGCCCATTGCCGCAGCACCGCCGCCGCCCGGAACCGGAGCTTTGGATGCCAATACTTCGATAAAGTCCTTACAGGATTTGTCCACCATTGATGCCATGCTTCAGTCTTCCTCCTTATGGGGTTGTTGTTGCGGTTAAAGCATTTTAACCGGGATGGATTTGATTTTTTCTGTCTGCGCCATCAGAACATTCTGATATGGAGAATATAATTCTTTAGTCGAATAATGTCCTTATGTCAAGAAACACATACAAAATATGCAGGCACATTCATGTTTTTTTGCACAGACAAACACAAAATAATTATATATTTTTGAAACTTACAGATAAAGCACGGTTGAGGGCAGGATCCGAAAATATGTTTTGGGAAAATATATCTGATTTTTTCTCTATGTGCTGATCCGCAGCGCTGAAAATTCTGGTGTCTCCAAAAAGATGAGATTATTTCAATTGATTCGGAATCATATTTATGGTATGAATTTAAATTCAGGGAATTGTTCATATTTGTGGACAGTTGCATATGCAGGGCCTGTCATTTCCGATTGCTCTCGCAAGGGAAAAACTGATTTTTGCCACTCCTGCAATTAAAATCAAAGGAAAGGAGCATCTGCAATGGAAAAAGGAAAAACATCGGTTCCGGACATCAGAGCCAGAAAAAACAGCGGCACTCCCATCACCATGCTTACAGCCTATGATTATCCTCTGGCTTTGCTGGTGGACAGGGCAGGCACAGACATGATTCTGGTGGGAGATTCCCTGGGAATGGTGGTGCTGGGATATCCGGACACCATTTCTGTGACTATGGAGGAAATGATCCATCATATCAAGGCGGTTTCCCGCGCGGTGAAAAGTGCGCTCGTGGTGGGGGACATGCCTTTCGGTTCCTACAATGTGTCTGCGGAAAAGGCTGTGGAAAATGCCAACCGGATCATGAAGGAGGGAAGGGCTGACTGTGTGAAACTCGAAGGGGGCGGGCCGATGGTACGGGTGGCCGAAGCCATTGTCAAATCCGGCACTCCGGTTCAGGGACATATCGGCCTGACCCCGCAGACAGCCTCGGCCCTGGGCGGATTCCGGGTGCAGGGCAAAAGTGCGGATGCGGCAAAAGCCCTGCTGGATGACGCGAAAGCGTTGGACCAGGCAGGCTGTTTTTCTCTGGTGCTGGAGGCCATTCCCGCGCCCATTGCCCAGATGATTACCGAATCCATTTCCATTCCCACCATCGGCATTGGCGCGGGGGTTCACTGTGACGGACAGGTGCTGGTGATACATGACATGGTGGGACTGTTTGAGCGTTTCACCCCCAAATTTGTAAAACAGTATGCCAAAATCAGCGAAACGGTTTCCGCAGCCATTGCAGAATATATCTCTGATGTGCAGAACAGGCGCTTTCCCGAAGATCAGCACAGCTTCACCATGAAAAAGGAGGAAATCGAAAAACTGAGAGAGGATGATCCCAGGCAGCGCCGGCCGGATTTTTGACACACTTCTTTCTTCCCAGTGAAGCGGATTATGCCAAACACGCATTTTTTCAGAAGAATCAGGCATCATATCCAGGCAGTGATGCAGGGCACAGAAACACCCGCTTTTGCGGAAAAACTGCTGTATGCTTTTTCCTTTGTGTACGGAGCAGTGACCGCGTTCCGTGCCTGGCTGTACAGAAAAAATATTTTGACCTCCCGCAGACTTCCCTGTTTTGTCATTTCCGTTGGAAATATCACAGCCGGCGGAACCGGCAAAACCCCCATGACCGTTTATCTGGCCAGAATGCTCCGGGCCTGGGGCTTCCGGGTGGTCATCCTCAGCCGGGGATACGGCGGCAGCCATATGAAAAGAGGAGGCATTGTCAGCAATGGCCAATCTGTTCTGATGTCTGCGCATGAAGCCGGGGACGAGCCGTACATGATGGCGCGCAGTCTCAGGAATGTGCCTGTGCTGGTGGGCCGGGACCGCTGCAAAAGCGGTATGGCTGCCATCCATGCGTTTCACCCGGATATCATCCTGCTGGATGACGGGTTTCAGCATCTGCAACTGAAACGGGATTTGGATTTGGTGCTGATGGACTGTGAAAATCCTTTGGGAAACGGGCATGTGCTGCCCCGCGGGATGC
>CAZDIU010000175.1:0-11358 GCA_964505535.1 uncultured Desulfobacterales bacterium
AATGCCGTTTCCTAAAGACTCTCCTCCCTTGAGGGAGGGGCAGGGGGAGAGTGTAAACTGTTTTAATTGCAGTTTGTTATTTTTACCCCTCCTCCAGGAGGAGGGGAATTTTATCCTTAAGGAAACGGCATTGACTATATATCCCCAATGGGGAATCGGTATAAAAGTTTGCCAAAAATAAAACCAAAAATAAAAAAGGGGATCAGCCGAAAGCGGCTAATCCCCCTGATTTTTCATGATGGGCCGTATTGGAATCGAACCAATAACCTACTGATTAAGAGTCAGGTGCTCTGCCTAGTTGAGCTAACGGCCCCCGAATGAAGAAAAGTCACTTTACCATTCTTTTCCCAAAAGTCAACAGAAAATTTCCGGGGAGCGCAGCAAAAATTATCCTCTCTCTGTTCCGCTTTTGTCCGGATCCGCTGTTTTTGCCAGTTTTTTCTCGATGTTTCTAAGACTTTTCCATATATCCGGCAGGGATTTGATCAGGGAATAAGCCCGTTTTGCCCGCAGAGCATCAAACGCTGGGGAACCGAATATTTTTGATCCATCCGGAATGTCATCTCCCACACCGGACTGTGCGCCGATCATGACACCATTCCCGATCTTCAGATGTCCCGCAATGCCCACCTGTCCCCCTGCCACGCAGTGATGACCCATGACCACAGAACCTGCGATCCCCACCTGCGGAACCAGCAGGCAGTGGGGCCCAATCCGCGTGCCGTGACCGATGACCACATGATCCCCGATTTTGCAGCCTTTGCCGATGACCGTATCGTCCAGAGCACCCCTTTCAATCGCGCAGCCAGCGCCCAGTTCCGCATCATCTTCAATGATCACTCTTCCGATATGGATGATTTTATGATGAAGTCCCCTGTGCGTGGCATATCCGAAACCGTCCTGTCCCACGGTGGAATTTGCATGGATTCTGACCCGGTTCCCGATTCTGCATCCTTCATACACCACGACATGGGGAAACAGCACGCAGTCATCCCCGATTTCAGCGTCCTTTCCAATAAACACACCCGGACAGATTCGGCATCCCCTGCCGATGCGAGCATTTTCTCCCACACTGACAAAATCTTCAATGCAGGTGTTTTCTCCGATCTGCGCTGTTTGGGCTATGGCAGATTTCAGGCTGATGGTGCTTTGGGACAAGTTCCTGTTTCCGTAAAACAGGTCCATAATCTGCGCAAACGCGTAATAGGGATCTTCAGTAACCAGAAGAGCGGCAGATGATTCCAGTTCCTCTCCTGCAATAATGGCGGATGCCTTTGTGGTCAGGCACAGTTTTTTGTATTTCCGGTTTGCCAGAAACGTGATTTCCCCTTGTCTGGCATTTTCCAGAGTGGAAACAGAACGGATGGGAACAGCCGCATCTCCCCGTACACTGCCCCCCACATATGCGGCCAGTTCCCCCAGTGTTTTTGTATTCATATTCGCGGCTCCTTTGATATTTTCATTCAGATGCAGAGCAGACACAGAACCTGCCCCTGTACGGAAATCTTTTTATAACAGCATTGGCAAAAAGGGGCAACGGAGAAAACAGAAAAATCACCATCGGGACAGACCGGATGAGAACAAAAAACGCGGAGGGGGGATTGAATCCCGCCTCCGCAGGAAATTATCAACGGACTTGATCTGTTATCACAAAATCATCCGTTCCATCGCGCTGTAAAACGGGTTACCACCCACCCCAACTGTCCCCCCGGAGTTTCAACATACAGCCATCCCTCACTTTCGCCCCGCACAGTCAGGGAATCCCCCAGCACAACCTGGCGGATGACCGGATAATGAAATCCGGGCCCGGATCGCACATTGAGCACCTGCGTGGTGACAGATGTCTGACAACTTCCCCCGGAAAGGGGCGGTGTCACCACAGGAATGTTCGCCTCAGCAGGCGGTTCTGTAACCACATAGCCGGAAGGAACCTCTTTGTAGTATACACCGTCATTGTAATAATACATCGTCCCGCCCGCACTGACAGTGGAACAGCCCAGGGGGAGTGAGACAAGCACTGTGCCAATCGGCGGACTTACAAATACAGATGCTGCCCCCCATCCCGGATAATATCCAAACCAGGGCCAGAAAAAATTTGCCCCCAGCCCAATGTGAACTCCGGGATGATGAGATCGGTGATAACGAACCGGGGGTCTGTGATGGACTGCAGGCCGATGGTTATGTACCGGAGGCCGGTAATGGGGACGATAATCCGGTCTGTGTCCGGGTTCATGCCGGGGACTGTGGTGAAAATTGTGTCTGTCATCTTTCCCCTGATGATCCCGGATGACAGATCCGCGACTGGTGCCGGGATGAACATCACCTCTGCCACTTTTCCCGCCGTGCTCCCGGATGAAAGAGGAACGGCTGTTACCGGGGCGAAAATCACCTCTTCCGCTTTTTTCCCCTCTGTTATCCCGAAAAGCAGATGCACTGCCTGTGCACAGAAACAGCATGACCGCAATGGCTGTGAAAAAACAGAGACACTGCTTTAATGCGGAGATATTTCTTTTCATGGCTCCCCTCCTTTTCTGCCGGATAATGCCAGGAATGAATATCTTTGCCTGTTCTTTTTGACGAGGAGCATACAGAAAAGGTTTACAGGTTTTTGTGATTATACCAATTCTCCATTGACTTTGTGCTGTTCCGTCATTTTTTTCCCATGCCGCTGAACTGACACCCCCCGGAATCAGGAAATGCGGTTTTCATCCGGCCGGATTTTTCATCCCTTTTCACACACTGAACCAGTTCCGGCAGATCAATGATCAGCGCGATACTGCCGTTTCCCATAACCGTGGCACCTGAGATTCCTTTGGCATGACGGTATATGCGATCCAGAGGTTTGATGACAGTCTGTATGTTGCCGATGATTTCATCGCTTACAACCGCAATCCGGCTGTTTCCGGCCTGAACCAGGGCAGCCTGCTCTGCGGTCGGCCCGGTGCCGGGTATGCGGAAAACATCCCGCAGCCGCAGGAAGGGAATCAGTTCGCCTTTTAAACGCACCATCTGCCGGGTCCCGGATTTTTCCGCACGGAAATTTTTCAACTCTTCACAGCTTTCCACCTGGGATACGGGAAGAACAAAATCTCTGCCTTCTGTTCTGACATGCAGACCCGTGATAATGGCCAGGGTGAGGGGCAGGGAAAGATGCACTTTTGTGCCTTCTCCTTTGACACTGCTGATGCGGATGGTTCCGCCCAGTGCGCTGATTTCCCGTTTCACCACATCCATTCCCACGCCCCGGCCCGAAATATCGCTGATCTCTTTGGCAGTGGAAAAACCCGGCATGAAAATCAGATTGCAGATATCTTCGTCGTCTGGTTCAGCATCCGCGGGAAATATGCCCTTTTTCAAAGCGCTGGCCCGTACTGAATCCCTGTCAATGCCCATCCCGTCATCTGCCGCAGTGATCTCCACCCTGGTCCCGCTGTGTGCGGCTGTCAGCAGAATGGTTCCTTTCCGGGGCTTTCCCTGCTGTTCCCGGATTTCCGGAGACTGGATCCCGTGATCCATGCTGTTGCGGATCAGATGGACAAGGGGATCGTGCAGACGATCCAGAATGCTTTTGTCCAGTTCGGTTTCTCCTCCTTCAATGATCAGTTCCACCTCCCTGTTCAGTTCGGCAGACAAATCCCGTACCAGACGCCGGAACTTGCTGAAAACCGTGTTCACCGGCACCATGCGTATTTTCAGAGCAAAATCCTGAAGTTCCCGGTTCAGACGTTCCATCTGTCTGACCGGAGCTGAAAAGGGGCTTTGCTCATTTTCTTCCACCATTTCACTCAGGTGCGCCTGGATGACAACCATTTCCCCCACCAGGTTGATGAGTTTGTCCAGTCTTTCAGATGAGATGCGGATGCTTTCGATGTCTGTTTTGTCCCTGCGTTTTTCCAGAACCTTCTGCTCAGCCAGGGCCGATTCCACCTTTTCCCCGGATACCGTTCCGGATTCCACCAGCAGTTCTCCTGCCCGTTTCTGCCCCTTCAGCGCTTCCTGCACGGTTTCAGCCGCGGCATCACCCCGGTCAATCAGAATTTCTCCCAGGCGGGGGAGGTGTTCCCTGCTCTCATCCAGAGGCTGAATACGGATTTCACTTTCTTCCCGCACAAAAATGAACACTTCTGACACCGTGTCATAATTATGAAAAGTGGTGAGAAGAATATCCCATGAAAAACAGATTTTTTCCGCTTCCAGTTTGCAGAGCGGGGGAATATCCCCGATGCAGGCAGTTATCTCACACTCTCCGAGTTCCCGAAGCTCATCCAGCAGGACTGCCGGATCCATGCCGCTGCTCATTATGCCGGGATCAGGACGGAAGCGGATGCGGAACACGGTTTCTTTTCCGACTGCATCCGGGACAGGGGCTGGCTGCGCGGGCAGGGGCGCAGCACTTTCCGCGGGTTCCGGGAGCAGGGCATTGAGTCTTGCAATAATTGTGTCACAAAGGAAAGGAACTGTCTCCCTTCCGGTATCCGGTGCATCCAGCATGTCTTTGATCTGATCCCTGGCCAGAAAAATCAGGTCAATCAGTTCACTGCTGACAGGAATTTCTCCACTCCGGACTTTGTCCAGCACGGTTTCCACATGATGGGTAAATTCCGCGATCCCATGAAAGCCGAACATGGCTCCAGAGCCTTTGATGGTGTGCATGAAACGGAAGATATTGTGAATACATTCAGGATTATTGGGTTTTTCTTCCATATCCAGCACGGCTTCCTCAACAGCGGCCAGCAGTTCATGGGCTTCCTCCCGGAATGTCTCTATATACAGGGGTTCCTGATCCATTTTTATTCCTTACGTCTCATCTTCACCTGTCATTTTTATTCATGAGCCTGGCAATTTTTTTTCGTTCAGAGCCGTGACAATCAGGAAGCGGTGTTCTCATATTTGGCTGTTATCCTGGCAATTTCTTCTTCCGCATGACGGATGACTTTGTCCATATCCGGCATCAGCAGCAGTTCATCATCGTGTCTTATTCCCCCCCGGATGAAATCCGTATTGACTGTGATGCCGATTTCCGGCGGAGGAACCATCTGATCCGGATGCACCCGGATGACATCTTCCACCGAAGTGACAGGTATGGCAATCTGCAGACAGTCTTTGCCTGTTCCGGCTTCACAGATGACAAACCATGTCTTTCGGGCAACACTTTCCATGCCGAGAATCATGGCCAGGTCAATCACTGAAATCAGGCTGCCCCGCAGATTGATGATCCCGGGCAGCCAGGGCGGCATCCGGGGAACTTCAGTTGCCGGTCTGTATTTGATCACTTCCAGAATTCCGGCAGCCTCCAGGATGAACATTTCTTTTTCCAGACCAAAGGTCAGGTATTCGGAACCCGGAATTTTCGGATCTTCTCTGGCATCAGTAGGTTTCAAAATCGTCTTCACTGGAATTCCCAATTTGGATGAATGCTTTTTCCTCTCTTATATTCTTCCCGCTTTTTCCATTGCTGCTGCTGTAATCCGGCCCGTCTTTTTCAGGTTCAGACAGTTCTTTTCCGTCTGTTTCGGTGACAGTCCTCAAATACTTCATCAGAACAATCCTGTCGGATTCAGGCACTGTCTCCAGATCAATGACGATTTTATCATGTTTTTCAGCAAGTTCTGCATTTTCCCACATCCGCTGCCGCGCGGATTCCGAAATTTTGAAAAAGGATGCTGTTTCCAGCAGTTTTTCAGCCTGGGATGAAAATTCACGGCTGGTGGCTGCCATCTGTTCGGTGATGGCAGCGTTTTCCTGTATGATATGCTCCAGTTGCTGAATGGCCCTGTTCACCTCTCCGATGCCTCCGGCCTGTTCCGCACCGGATGCACTGATATCCTGTATCAGTTCAGCAGTGTTCTGTATGCCGCTGACCATTTCATCCAGCAGACTGCCTGTTTTTTCGGCTATCTCAAGATTGGACATGGAAAGCATGTTGATGTCCTTGGCCGCTTTCCTGGTGTTTTTTGCCAGTTCCCGGACTTCCGAGGCCACCACGGCAAACCCCTTGCCATGATCTCCGGCCCGGGCGGCCTCGATGGCCGCATTCAGCGACAGCATGTTGGTCTGTCCCGCAATATCCTCAATGATCAGAATTTTTTCCGAAATGCTTTTCATGGCGGCAACGGTTTCATTCACGGCACTGCTCCCCTCCCGTGCATCCCGTGCGGCCTTCCCCGCGATAATGGCTGTTCTCTGGGCATTCTCCGCGTTCTGATTGACCGTGGCGCTCATTTCTTCCATGGAACTGGATATCTCCTGAACCCCTGCTGCCTGCTGGGAGGTTCCCTGGGAAACCTGCTGCGCACTGCTGCTCATCTGTTCACTGCCTGCGGCCACCTGCTCAGCCGCTCTTTGCACATCCACGGCAAAGCGGGTGAGATTTTCGATCATCGTGTTGATGCTGCTGCGGATTTCATCAAAATCCCCTTTGGCTTTCTTTGCAACAGGTTCCGGCAGGTCTCCTTTGGAAATCCTGTTCACATATTCGGCTGTGATTTTCAGCGGCGCTGCAACCGCATCCAGAGTGGCATTCACGCCGTGGATGATCCGGGCATATTCCCCGCCGAATTCTTCCGCACTGCCTCTTGTGTCCAGTTTTCCCTCCTGAACAGCATCTGTAAGAAAGTTGATGCTGCTTACGATATTCCTGATGGTTTTTACC
This sequence comes from uncultured Desulfobacterales bacterium, assembly GCA_964505535.1. Lineage (GTDB taxonomy): Bacteria > Desulfobacterota > Desulfobacteria > Desulfobacterales > Desulfococcaceae > JAABRU01. Next base: position 6,653 of record CAZDIU010000175.1, read on the forward strand.
ATCCGGATCAGGGATTTGCCCAGCATGTCCCTGTCTGAGAAAGCTTTTGCCTGTACGGTCAGATCCCCCTGAGCGATTTTTTCAGCCACCTCAACGGCTTCTTTGAGATTGCACACCATTCTGTCAAGGGATTTTCCGAGCATGTCTTTTTCAGAAAGGATATTCACCTTCACGGAAAGATCGCCTTCTGCGATTTTTTCCGCTACACGGACAGTCGCGCCGATGGTGTCTTTCATATGGCGGAAGGCCGTTGCCAGCGTTCCCAGTTCGTCTTTGCTGTGAACATTTATGTCTTTGCTGAAATCGCCCTGGGCAATTGCATTGGCCACCTCCACGATATGGGACACAGGCCGGGTTATGCCGAGTGTGATCAGAACACCGATGGAAACAAGAGAAATGCTGACAACGATGCAAAAGACATACAGATTCATGTAACGGTTCTGCTTGGTGATGCGGCTGACAGATGATATTTCATTTTTCAGATCATCGGCAAATGCAGAGGTGAATGATTCCAGGTTCTTGCGGATGGTTTCGGTCTCCTGGGCCAGCCGGGCTGCATCTTCTCTGAGTTTTTCAGCCGCGGCTGGTTCCTCTTCGACCGCAGTTGTGTTCATGGCAGCGTACACGGTTTGGGCAGATGCGGTGAAAGCCGCATGCTGTTTCAGAGTCTTCTGCACATCCTGTATTCTTGCGGCCTCAAGACCTGTCAGTTCCGCAATGACATGAACCGCATTTCCCGCCAAAACAGATTTTTCCTTTGCCCTTTCAAGAAGGTCCATATCACCTGTCATGACAGACTGTGAATAGGCGGAAATTTGCTCATTGAAAGCGGACAGGGCAAGCTGACTTTGAATCGCAGCCGGGAACATGCAATTGGACACATTGTGCAGACGATGCTCTGTCTGCTGTCCGAGAATAAATCCGAAGATCATGGACGCGAAGTAGCCGATAACCAGAATGCTCAGAATCAGCCATATTTTTTTTGCAATACACAATGACTTTCCCATAATTTTCTCCTTTTTTTGCGGATTGGGAATTCCCCGGCTGATTCGGCAAATCAGACCGGGATATTTTCGGCTCAGGTTTCCCTGTTCCGACCTGGCCCGGAGCTGAAGATTCGGGATGGGTCATTCAAATCTCCCTGAAAAAGACTTCTGTTCACCCGGGTTACTGACATTCTGCCCCTATTCCCCGTGTCCCTCCAATATCCCGCGCACAAACGGTGTTTTCAGGAATTCCAGGATCAGAATGCAGCCGAAACTCGCCAGCAGACAATAGATGAGATCATCAGGCGGCACATGGCAGAACTGGAACAGCGCGTGGAAGAAGGGGAGTGCCATGACCAGAATCAGCATAAGCAGGGTTCCGCCGCTGACCCACCAGAGTGCGGTATTGGGAACGCTTATGGTGGACAGGATGGATCGGGTTTCAGAGCGGTTGGTGAAAATCAGTGCCAGATTGGAGAGTACCAAAGTCATAAAGGCCAGCGCGCGGGCGGACTGATCGCCGTGGGTGGACAGCGCCTGCCAGTATACAAGGACAACTGCAATCAGAATGACCATGCCCTGCATCAGACTTGTCAGCACAGCCCGTTTTCCGAACAAAGCAACCTCCGGATCGCGGGGAGGCTGCTCCATGCAGTTTTTTTCAGCTTCCTCGGCCTCAAATACCACAGAGCAGGCCGGATCAATGATGAGTTCCAGAAATACAATGTGAACGGGAAGCAGGGCCAGGGGCCAGTGAAAAAGTACCGGAATCAGGGACATGCCTGCAATGGGAATATGTACGGAAAAGATATAGCGCATGGCCTTTTGGAGATTGGCAAAAATCCTGCGCCCCATTTTCACGGCCCTGACAATGGAGGCAAAATCATCATCCAGCAGCACCAGAGACGCTGCTTCGCGTGCCACATCGGTTCCCCTGCCACCCATGGCAATGCCGATATGCGCGGCTTTCAGTGCGGGCGCATCATTCACCCCGTCACCGGTCATGGCCACCACTTCTTTGTTTTTCTTCAATGCCTCCACCAGACCCAGTTTCTGTTCCGGAACCATGCGGGCAAAGATGTTCACCTCCCGGACACGGCAGGCCAGTTCCTCCGCGTCCATTTGGGCCAGTTCCGGGCCGGTGATGCAGGCATCCGGGTTTTTCAGGCCAAGCTGGCGCGCGATGTTCCTGGCTGTGCCGGGATAATCCCCGGTAATCATGATGGTGCGGATACCGGCCCGGTAGCATTCCGCAATGGCTTCGGACACGCCCGGACGCAGGGGATCGGTCAGGCCCAGCAGCCCCTCAAAGCTGAAATGGAACGCGTGCTGCTCTCCGGGCAGTTGGCTTTTGCGGAAACGGGCACTGGCCACACCGATGACACGGCGTCCCCGGGAACTGAGTTCATCAATGGCCTTCAGGAGTTCTCTGCTCTGTTCCGGGCTGAAATGGCAGAGATCCGCAATGGCTTCGGGTGCGCCTTTGGCTGCAATGATATAATCCTTTCCTTCCGGGGAACGCCAGACGCGGGACATGGCCAGCAGTTCCTGTGAAAGCGGATATTCCCGTTCCAAAATCCAGTCTCTGTGCAGATGTTCGGTATGGGCCAAAGTCGAAATTCCCAGTTCTTTCATGGCTTTTTCCATGGGATCAAAGGGATCAGCCGGACTGGCCAGAATACTGTATTCCACCACTTCGTGAAATTCTTCCGGCAGGGAACCCAGCTTGGTGCTGACTTCCAGGAACCGGCCATTGGCATACAAATCACTGACTGTCATGCGGTTTAAGGTCAGGGTTCCGGTTTTGTCCACGCAAAGGACAGTGGCCGCTCCCAGGGTTTCCACTGCCGGAACCCTTCGGGTCAGGACATTGTGCCGGGAAATGCGCCATGCGCCGATAGCCAGAAAAATGGTCATCACCACAGGAAATTCCTCGGGCAGCATGGCCATAGCCAGAGAAAGCCCCGCGAGAAAGCCGTGCAGCCAGTCTCCCCGCGTGAGACCGAAGACCACCACCACCAGAATGCAGAGCATCAGCCCCATGATCGCCACTCTGCGCACCAGCTTCGCTGTCTGCTGCTGCAAAGGCGTGTCTTCCGGCTCCAAAGTGCGCAGGGCCTTTCCGATTTTGCCGATTTCGGTTTCTGCTCCTGTACACATGACCTGCGCAATGCCCTGTCCGCGCACAACCAGGGAACCGGAATAGACAAAGGGCTGGTCATCTCCGCCCGGCGCAGCGCTCTGGGGGCTGTTTTCCCCTGAACAGGCTTTGCGCACCGGCACGGATTCGCCCGTCAGCAGGGATTCATCCGCGGACAGATTGGTGCAGTCAAGAATCCGCGCATCGGCCGGAACCCGGTCTCCCTCACTGAGCAGAAGAATATCCTCCCGCACCACTTCCCTGCCCGGAATGCGCATCTTTTCCCCATTCCGGATCACCAGCGCACGGGGGCTGGACAAATCCCGCAGAGCCTCCAGAGCCCGTTCAGTCTTGCGCTCCTGATAAAAGGTGATGCCCATGACCACAAAGACAAAGCCCAGCAGCATCATGGCTTCCTGTATCTCGCCGGACAGCAGATACAGAAGGCCGCAGGACAGCAGGAGCAGAAACATGGGTTCCCGCACCACTTCCAGCGCAATGCGCCATATATCCCGCTTCTGAGCAGCGGGCAGTTCATTGTATCCCTCTTCCCTCAGACGGTCTGCGGCTTCGGCCTGAGAAAGGCCGGTGATGTGTTCCGTATGCAACCTGTTCATCCTTTTACGCTTTCTGCCCGGAGCTGAGAATCCGGGCTGTCTCTCATTGATGGGCGATTTTGCCCGTTGTGAACCTCCGGCCTGGGAGCAGATGGAATGCCGTCTGATGCGGTGACTTGTCAGCCGGATTGCCTGCTTGGATACATCGTGTCCACAATATCAGACACGTCTATATCCCATTTCAGCAAATCACTTCGATAGCTGCCTGTTTTTTTTGCAATCAATGCAACTCCCTGGTTCATTGTTCCGAAACAGTTGCCCCGTGTTGGCGCGTCATCTACGAGTGAGTAGGTTTTGCACGGCAGTCCTTCGGTAAGAGAAACAATTTGAAACCCGGTGTATTGATTGAACAGAGCGTAAAATCCGTTGCGGGGAAACCGCCAGAAATCCCAGGGCAGTTCGTGTGCTGGCCATACAGGATGCGTTGAGACAAAGACATAACCTTCCGGCTTCATCACCTTGTTGATTTCCAGAACAGTCTTCCAGGGAAACAACAGATGCTCAAATACTGATATGGAATAAATAAAATCAAAACGCTCCAGGGGAAAACTTTCTGAAAGTTTATGGGCATCTCCAACGATATCCACTCCCTCTCCGGCAAGTATGTCGAACCCTGCATAGTCTGCACAATGCGGAAACAGGTTTCTTCGGGTAATTCCTGTGACATTTCTTGAGCCTATTTCCAAAATTGATGGGGAAGGTTTCTGTTTGCTGATAGAAATAAATTCATTGAAAACAGCATGATACGGATCATCAGCACCCTGTTTGACAAAGGGGCGATGCAGGATGTCCAGGATTCTGAAACAGAGGTTTTTTGCGTAAGTTTTCGCTTTTATATTCATACGTTCTCCTGTCAGCCAGTTGTTGAATCAGGCCCGCGAGGGCGGGTTAATGGCTGACGCTCTTTAGGGAAGATAAACTTCTTAAAATACCGGAGGGCCGGGTTTCAGGTGTCAGGTTTCA
>CAZDIU010000176.1:0-11352 GCA_964505535.1 uncultured Desulfobacterales bacterium
TGATAAACTTCCATCCGGCTAAAATTTAATGTGTAAAAAGTGGGACACACCCTTTGATTTTGCACTTGACATTGCACAGAAATATTCTTCGATCATGACCCTTGTTTCTGTTGTCCGGCCTCCGGAACCGCCGCTGGCTGAAATGCAGGCTGCGGTTTTGAACAGTGCAACCGAATATTACCGCAGGCACTTCCGCTGTTTAAAGGAAAAAGCCGATGCAGTCAGTGTCTGCATCCGACTGGATGTGGTGGAGGGACACCCGGCTGAGCAGATTGTGCATACGGCTCTCAAAGAATCTGCGGATATGATTGTGATGGGACACCGGGGAGAAAGTTTTATGCAGAAATGGCTGCTGGGATCTGTTGCCAGGCGGGTGATGTCCTATGCACACTGTCCCGTGCTTGTGACCCGCTGACACAGATTTTTGGCATATTTTGACAAATTCCGGCAGCGGGTTAAATCGGATGAACATACTGTTTTTGCAGTATTTTAATTAAATTTTGTCCTTTATGACTGTGCAGAAAACCGCTCTGTTCAATCTGCACTTCCTCTTCCGGTTTTGCAGAGGACAAAAGTTGACATAAAACTATAATCCAATAGTAACGCAGAGTTTTGAAAGAGTTGCACAGAGTTTTTTTTGACACTTCACTCAAACCTTCCGGGAGGAAACACTATGGCAGCACATGAACTCGCGGGAAAACCCGCACCGCCGTCCTTACGGATCAATATACCAAGGCTGGTCAGTTTTTACTATACAGAGATTCCGGATATCTCGGATCCCATGCAGCAGGTGGAATTCGGAACTTCGGGACACCGGGGAACCTCTCTGAAAAACAGCTTTAATGAAGCCCATATTCTGGCCGTGAGTCAGGCCATCTGTGATTTTCGGAAAAAACAGGGCATCAACGGGCCTCTGTTTCTGGGAATGGACACCCATGCCCTGTCTGAACCCGGCCATGCCACAGCGCTGGAGGTACTGGCCGCGAACGGAGTGAGTGTCATGATTCACAAGGGACTGGAATATACGCCCACCCCGGTGATTTCCCATGCCATTCTCACGTTCAACAAAGGCAAAAGCTCCGGACTGGCTGACGGCATTGTCATCACACCGTCCCACAATCCGCCGGAAGACGGCGGGTTCAAATACAATCCTCCCCACGGCGGTCCCGCGGATACTGCGGTTACAGCCTGGATTCAGGAGCATGCCAATCTTTATCTGAAAGCCGCAAATCAGAATGTCAGACGCATTTCCTCTGAAAAAGCCCTGCATTCGGGAACTGTGTCTGAATATGATTACATCACCCCCTATGTCGCTGATCTGCAGCATATGATTGACATGGACCTCATCCGATCTTCCGGCATCCGCATGGGAGTTGACCCTCTGGGCGGGGCAGCCGTGAATTTTTGGGAACCCATCGCGCAGCACTACGGCCTGAATCTGGAGATTGTCAATGGCACGGTTGATCCGGCTTTCAGTTTTATGCGGGTGGACAAAGACGGAAAAATCCGCATGGACTGCTCCTCTCCCTATGCCATGGCCGGACTCATTGATCTCAAAGACAGATACGACATAGCATTTGGCAATGATCCGGACACAGATCGGCACGGCATTGTCACTCCTTCCGAAGGACTGATGAATCCCAACCATTATCTGTCTGTCGCGATTGATTATCTTTTTCAGCACCGGCCCGGGTGGGAAAAAGATGCGGCTGTGGGCAAAACCCTGGTCAGCAGTGCAATGATAGACCGGGTGTCCGCAGCGTTGGGACGCAGAATTTCGGAAGTGCCGGTGGGATTCAAGTGGTTTGTGGAAGGGCTGCTGGATGGTTCCTGCGGATTCGCGGGTGAGGAAAGTGCGGGCGCATCCTTTGTTCGCAAGGACGGAACTGTGTGGACCACAGACAAGGACGGCATTATTTTAAATCTTCTGGCTGCGGAAATCACGGCAAAAACGGGCAGAGATCCGGCAGTGCATTACCGGGAACTCACGGAGAAATTTGGCAGTCCTGTGTATGAAAGACTGCAGGCCCCGGCAACTTCAGCCCAGAAATCTGTGCTGAAAAAACTCTCGCCCGACATGATTTCCGCGGATACCCTTGCCGGAGAAAAGATTGTGGAAAAACTGACCCATGCGCCCGGAAACGGTGCTGCCATCGGGGGGCTGAAGGTTGTGACGGAAAACGGATGGTTTGCAGCCCGGCCTTCCGGTACGGAGGATATTTACAAAATCTACACGGAAAGCTTCAGGGGGATGGCCCATCTGCGGCAGATACAGGAAGAGGCCCAGTCCATTGTCAGCAGTGCATTCCGTGCTGCCGGGGTTTTGGAACAGTGAAAAATGAACCTGATTCCCTGTCAGAATGCGCATCAGGTTTGCTTTCGCAGGTGCAACGGCAAAAATGCAGAGATGGCGCAAAGTTCATAAACAGGAAATAATACCGGCGAAAGCCGGTATCCGGAACATGCTGAGAACACTGGATTCCGGCTTGCGCCGCAATGACGGAGAAGCGGAATGACCGCCTGATTTTCAGAAGGGCTGCGTAACATCAGTCATTAAAAAATTTATGGATACCGTAAGTTAATGAAACCGCACGCAATAAGAATTGCCTGGTGATGACAAGCCGGAAAACCGGATAGCTCCGAAATCCGAAGTGCAAGAATCCCCTTTCCCATGCTTCAGGCGGAAAGGCACATGCGGAGATTTCCAATCCCCTGGCAGTCACTGTTTCTGCAACAGAACCACTTGCAGTTTTTCAAATTCCGTTTTCAGATGCTCTGCTTTTTCCGCTGTGGCGATCAAATCTCCCTTTTTTGCGCTACGCTCAACGTTCAGTGCGGCATCCCGCATGGCATATGCACTGATATTCGCGGAAGCTCCCTTAATGAGATGAGCCTTTTTTGTCACGGCATCCGCATCATGTTCAGCAATGGATCGCTGCAGGTCCCGGATCTGCATGACCATATCCTCCAGATAAATACCGGTCAGTTTATCCAAAAAAGATTCATCCCCTTCCAGCCTCTCCAGCAGATCATCCCGGTCGAAAATGTATTTCTGATCCCCATGGACATTTTTTTCATCCTCGGAACTCTCTCTTTTTTCCCTGTCTGTGTTCTGTTCCGCATCAGTGACTCTGTTCTCTTTGAGGGCACAGAATTCCGGGCCGGGGGACAGCAAAAAATATTTCTCAATAATCTGAAACAGTTTTTGCGGCTGAACCGGTTTGGTGAGATACTCATTCATGCCGGCATCAAAACACCGTTCCCGATCATCCTTCATGGCATGGGCGGTCAGGGCAATCACCGGCACATCGCTTTTCAGTTCGCCGCGGATGACACGGGTGGCCTCAAGCCCGTCCATTTCAGGCATGCTCACATCCATGAGCACAAGGCTGTAGGGATATTTTTTCAGGGCATCCACAGCTTCCCTGCCGTTGGCAACCGCATCTGCGGGAAAGCACTTTTTTTCCAGAATTGCCAGCACCAGTATCCGATTTACCTCATTGTCTTCTGCCAGCAGTATCCGGTGCTGCTGTTTTTGGGCATGGGTGACAGAGGGATGCGTTGCAGAAACCGTCAAACTGTCCGTCCGACCGGAAAGCAGATTCGCGGCTTCCCCGGCAGGTCTCCTGAAAACAGCACTGAACCAGAAAACTGTTCCCATTCCCTCCCGGGATTTCACACTGATCTGTCCCCCCATCATTTCCACCAGACTTTTTGAAATCACAAGACCCAGACCGGTTCCGCCGTATTCACGGGTTGTGGACGCATCCACCTGCGAAAAGGATTTAAACAGGCGTTCCATGCGTTCCGGGGGGATTCCGATGCCTGTATCGCTGACCGTAAACTGTATGGCAACTCTGTCTGTTTTCTCTTCAGACAGAGCTGCCTCAATCTTCACCTCACCCTTTTGTGTGAATTTGATGGCATTGCCGATCAGGTTGACCAGTATCTGGCGCAGACGTTCCGGATCCCCGCCCATTTTTTCAGGAACGCCGGGTTGTACAATGCAATAAAAGTTCAGTCCTTTTTTTTCTGCCATGATCCGGAACATGTCGGACAGGTTTTTCATAAGTGCCTGCAAATCAAAAACCGTTTCCTCCAGTTCCAGCTTTCCCGCCTCAATTTTGGAAAAATCCAGAATGTCATTGATGATTCGCAGCAGGGAATCCGAACAGTTCCGTGTTATCTGCACATACTCCCGCTGTTTTGGATTCAGTTCCGTGTCAAGCAGCAGACCGGTCATGCCGATAATCCCGTTCATGGGTGTACGGATTTCATGACTCATATGGGCCAGAAACTGGCTTTTGGCCTGGTTCGCAGATTCGGCAATCCATTTTTCCTGCTGCGCCTTTTCCGCCTCGTTCACAAAATAATGGGCATGGGAACCGAAAATCAGAAAAAGACAGAGCAGAATGATTCGGTGAATCCACACCGCAGGTATGCACAGTCCGGTAAAGGCATGGAAGAAATCCGCGGGGGGCGGAAAAATCTCCAGAAAAAATTCAATCAGGCTGTAGGCTGCGGCCAGAGCAATCCCGATCAGTATCATCTGGTATCGGACAAATATGTTTTTCTTTTCCTGCATTTCACATATCATCACTTCATTTCCGGTCTGACAATATCTGTCAGCACCAAATCCGGATTCAGTCTCCGGATCCTCTGGAGCGCCTCCTTCTCATCAGAGGCTTCTGCCACAACTTCCCTGTCTTTCTGACATTCCAGACTCTTCCGAATCCTTTTTTGTGCAATTTCATGATCATCGGTTATGAGAATCCTGATGCTGTCCATTCTTTCCCCGGAAAACAGGTTGATTTATCCTTCTGTAAAACAGGGAAGGATACAAATTGATTGGGAGGAAAGAGGGGACGGATGGCTGCTCTGCCTGCGAGTTGAGAAAACAGGGAAGGATACAAATTGATTGGGAGGAAAGGGCATTCAGAGGCAGTGTTTTTCTGCTGTCTGCAAATTCCCTGCACAGAAAACAGAATGGTGCTTCCGGGTTGCAGGCTGCTGCTTCCCTGTTTCCGGTTCAAATTTGCGATCATTCTTCTTCCCATAATTCCGGGCCGATGAGACCGATTTTGATCGCGTATTTGACCATCGCGACCATATTGTGGATATCCAGTTTTTTCATTGTATTGGCCCGATGCTTTTCCACGGTTTTGGAACTGATGCACAGAATGTCCGCAATCTCGGAACTTGATTTTCCCTCCACCAGCAGGCGGAAAACCTGCTGCTCCCGTTCGGACAGCAGATCGTATCCGCTGACAGGGGGCTTTTCTGTCCGGCTTTTGAGAAAGTTCATAATCAGCTTGGAATTGATTTTGGAACTGAGATAATACTCTCCCCGATGAACAGAGCGGATGGCCTCCAGCACATCTGATGTGGGTGATGCCTTCAGAACATAACCCTTTGCGCCTGCTGTCAGTGCCTGGTGAACATAGGCATCTTTTTTGTGCATGGACAGCAGCACGACCTGGGTTTCGGGAACCGCCTCCCGAATCAGTCCCACGGCTTCCAGTCCGTTAAGTTCCGGCATCTGAATGTCCAGAAGGGCCACATTGGGTCGGAGGGTTTTGATTTTTTTCACGGCTTTCATCCCGTCATCTGCCGTATCCAGCACTTTCATGTCCGGCTGCTCTTCAATGAGTTTGCGAAGTCCTTCCCGCACAACCGAATGATCGTCTGCTATCACCACATTTATCATATCCATAGAATCCCCCCTGAATCAGTTGTCAGTGTTCAGTTATCAGGAAATCAGAAGAAATACTGAAACCTGAACACGTATCAAATGAATTAAAATTATCTTGAAGAATATCAGGAGATCGGAAGAAACACTGAAACCTGAACACTGAACACTGGTAACTGAATTACGACACCGGCAGTTCTGCGCGGATGGTGGTTCCCTTTCCCTTTTCGGAACGGATGTCAATGCTGCCTTTTACGGAAACCACCCTTTCCCGCATACCGATCAGTCCGATGCCTCCGGAACGTTCTGACGGATCAAACCCCACGCCGTCATCTTTTATCATCAGAATCACCTTGGGGTAACTGTAGGTCAGCATGGTATTCACGTTGCCTGCTTTGGAATGCTTGACAATATTGTTCAGACTTTCCTGGAAGATCCGGTAAAGGATCAGCTCAAACTCGGATGTCAGCCGTTTCTTGAATCCGATGGCCTGAAAATTCATGTGAATGTCAGGATGGTTGTCCATAAACTCCTTCACATACCATTCCAGCGTGGGAATCAGTCCCAGATCATCGAGGAGATCCGGGCGCAAGTCCGAGGAAATGCTTCGGATTCTGTCTCCCAACTGCTCGATCAGATCCACCAAGCGCTGAAAACTTTCTTTTCGGGTTTCCGGCTGTTCCGGCACGGAATTCCACAGGGTTTCCACTCCCATATGAAGCGCTGCGAGGGTCTGGCCGAATTCATCATGCAGATCCTGTGCCAGTTTTTTCTGTGCATCCTCAGTGCCGCTGATGAGCTTTCTGGAAAGATAGCGGATTTCCTTTTCCGCTCGCTCCCGTTCCTTTATTTCCTTTTCCAGCAGTTCATTGGCAGTTGCCAGTTCAACAGAATGTTTTTTTTCCAGTTCATTGATTTTCTGCAGGGCTTCCACCATCCGGTTGTAGGAATGGGCAATGGTGCCCGACTCTTCCTCCTCCGGAATGTCCATGTCCATATGATCAGGAAAATCTTCTTCGCTCAGTCCCGCTCCGTTGACCTCTTTTCCCAGCTCCTCCACCTTTTCCAGAACTTCAAACATTCTGCCAAAGGATTCGGCATCGCTTTCTCCATCCTCCTTTTGGGACAGAGGGAGTGAAACACCGTCTTTTTCCTCAGGCAGAGTGCCAGGATGTTCTGAAACGCCAACAGTGTTGATAAAATATTTCAATGAGAATATGAGTGTGAAAACCGTTACCCCCAGGAGCAGAAGCAGTATGGCTGACAATAACTGTTTCTGCCGTTTTTTCACCAGAGAACTGATTTCCGCATCCAGATGTTCCGAGGACAGACCGTCTGCACCAGTTGCTGCCTTCTCATGAACAAGGGCACTGAATTCTGAGATCAGGGAACGGTTTTCATACACAAGTGCACATACGGACAGGAGCAGAAAAAAAGATACAGCCAGAATACAGCGGATGCCGGTTTCAGATTTGATCCATTGTTTCAAAACAGTCATACTCCTCCTGCAAAAATCAAAAATCCGGAGTTCCGGCTGAAACATCGGTACCTCAACTGCCGGAATACCGGTCTGCGTGTCTGGCATCAGGTTCAGTCTGGGACTCCGGTAAAGGCAGAGCCAGGGAAGTTTCCGGTTCCGTGTTGAGTTAAAGGGGGTTATGCGCTGTTTCCGGGGTCGGAAAGCGGGCCTCCGGAAAACACAGTTTCAACTTTATTACATATTTGCAGCAAAAGTCAAGCCTTGCGCCAATTCCTGACCGGTTTTCTGAATGAAACAGAAAAATACCGAATAATTCCAGCAGACAGACATCAATTTTCAGAAATTTGTTGACGGAATTCCTGATACCGGAAATAATGCAGAATTTGAAGGAACTCCGATCCGGAATTCCTCTCTCCCGACCGGACAGGTTCAGGTGTCGAATTTGCAACAGTCCGGTTCATTTTGAAAAAAAATATTTTTTTGCCTGCTGGAAAAAGCGGGAAAAAGTGGAAATTGGCTGAAAAAATGATCACAGTTGTGGGCGTGGATCCGGGACTTGCCGCGACCGGAGTGGGTCTGGTAAGGGGAAACGGGGTGAAATTTACGGATTTTTCATACGGAAGTATCCGCACTTCCGGAGACTGTTCCCTGCCGGGCCGGCTGGAGCACATATTTGTCAAACTGATGTCTGTGCTGCATGATGAAAAACCTGATCTGATGGTTGTGGAAGATGTCTTTTCCCTGGACAGGTATCCGAAATCCGGGATCATCCTGGGAAAGGTTTCAGGGGTGATTCTGCTGGCCGGATGCCGGGCGGAAATACCGGTGACGGAAATACCGGTGCGAGAAGCCAAAAAGGTGCTGACCGGAAACGGAAATGCGGACAAGGCCCAACTGGAAAAATCTGTGCGTGATCAGTTGAATGCGGACAGACCCATCACTCCGTTTCACGCGTCCGATGCCCTTGCGCTTGCAATTATCGGATTCTTCCGTTACAGAACCCTTTGCAGCCATTCCGGATAAAGCCGGACAGTTGACCGGAACGGATCAGAAAGAGCAGAACAGAGAAAAAAAGGATGATACAGATTTTCGGAAAAATATTTTCACCCGGCAGCCTGTGAGGACATAACCGGGAGAGGATGAAAATATATTTCCTGAGGCCTGTATATTGTGCCTGCGGGATGTTCTTACATGATTTTTTATAAAAAAGGAGGAAAAATGATAAGAGTCTGGGCATTCACGCTGTCTCTGTTTTTCTCTTGTCTGCCCCTGTCCGGCTGCAGCCTGATCGGAAAACTGAAGAATCCGCCGGTCAACGCGGAAGCCCGCAAAATTGCAACCGCTTATGGCATCGGAAATTTCAGCAGGATAGAGGCCATACGCTATACCTGCAATATTCAGATCCGGGACAGACTTATACAGCGGAACTGGATATGGGAACCTGAAAAAAACTGGGTGACATACAAAGGGAACAATGCCAAAGGAGAGCAGACAGAGTTCACATACAGCAGATCGGAAAAAGACAGTGCTGTTTTTGATGCCAGGGTGGACAGATGGTTTGCCAATGATCAGCACTGGCTTCTTTTTCCCTTTCATCTGGAATGGGATGGTGCGGAAATCATCTCAGACGGGGCTCATCCCCTTCCCATCCCCCCCGGTTATGCAGGGCGGCTTATCGTGAAATATCCCTGGGAAAATCCATACAATGCCGGAGACATATACGAAATATACTACGGGCCGGACTATATGATCCGGCAATGGCTCTACAGAAAAGGCGGTTCGGAAAAAGCCACACGAATCACCACCTGGGAGGAACATGCAAATGCAGGCCCGATTCTGGTTTGCCTCCGGCATGAAGGCAGCCTCAGCACGTTCCGTCTCTGGTTTTCCGATGTCGCTGTCCGGCTGAAGGGGACCGGCGTGTGGCTGCCTGCCCTGATTTACTGAGTGCAGCCGAGCCGCTGCGGCAGAAAACCGGTTTTTGGGCACACTGCGTAATTCTGCTTATATTTGGGATTGATATATGTTCATTTTTCCGTTAGATTGCATCTTTCATTTTGCAGATGAGAATAAACTATTTTTCCGGAGTTTTCAAACCGAAATCGAGACAATATGCTGAAGATCGCTATATCGGGCAGAACAGACGTGGGTCTCAAACGCTCGAACAATGAAGATTCCTTTATCGTGAAGCCGGAACTCAGTTTCTGCCTTGTGGCAGACGGGATGGGCGGAGCCGCTGCCGGTGAACTGGCCAGCCGCTATTTTGCCGATACCGCATACGAAGTTTTCTCCATGGGCGGCCAGCAGATTACGGAAGCGGAAATTCCCCGGCTGGTGCGCAGGGCGTTCATACTGGCCAATAAACGGATTCTGGAGCATGTGCAGGAGGATCCCGCGCACAGTGGCATGGGATGCACTGCGGAACTGATGGCTTTCTTTGACGGAGGTTTTGTGCTGGGGCATATGGGAGACAGCCGGACTTACCGATTCAGAAACGGTGAACTCAGACAACTGACAAAGGATCATTCCCTTGTTCAGAATATGGTGGATCAGAAAATGATCACCGAAGAGGAAGCCAGAACCCATTCCCACCGGAACGTCATTCTCCGGGCTGTGGGAATTGACAAAAATGTATCCCCGGATCTGATCAAAGGGAAAACCCTTCCGGGCGATATGTATCTGATGTGTTCGGACGGTCTGACAGATATGGTCGAAGATACGCTGATTCGGGAAGTGCTGCTCAATGACATCTCCCTGCCGCAGAAAGTGGAAGGTTTCATTGAACTGGCCAAGCTGGCCGGAGGTGCGGACAATATAACAGTGGTTCTTTCGCAGGTGATGTGACAGTGTCTTTTCCTGCCCCCATTTCAATTTACTGCCATTTCCGGAGTCGCGTTAATGACTGATGCTGTGCGGCCTCATCATGCTGACGAAAAGCCGTTTCCGGAACATGCCGGATTCACCGGATTCCGGGTTTCGCCCAAATGACGGCGGATACGGCAGGCAGCCGAATTTTGAAAGGCATGCCCAGCATGAGCTGATGAACCGGTGACAAAAATGGGGGACAAACCTGACAACCTTGCATTCTGAGATATGAGACAGATGAGGACATAAAAAATGATTCTGAAAAAACTTGGCAAGACAGACATTGACATCAGCTCGGTTATCATGGGAACCTGGCAGGCGGGCCGGACCATGTGGGCTGATATTGAGGATACAGAAACCGAACGGGCCATGCAGACAGCCTTTGATGCGGGAGTCACCACCTTTGACACGGCCACGGTTTACGGAGACGGGCATTCAGAGCAGGTTCTCGGCAAAGCCCTGCGCAGCGTGCGGCAGCAGGTTGTCATTGCCACCAAGGTTTTTCCCCATTCCCTGACCTGTGAAAAGGTTTTCATGGCATGTCACAAATCTCTGAAGGATTTGGGGACCGATTATATTGATCTGTACCAGATTCACTGGCCATCGGGTTCCTTTGGCAGCAAAAAGGTTCCCATAGAGGAAAGCATGTCGGCCCTGAACAGACTGAAAGAGGATGGCAAAATCCGGGCCATCGGGGTTTCCAATTTTTCCCGTGAACAGATCGCGGAAGCCTCTCAGTACGGGCAGATTGAGAGTCTGCAGCCCCCATATTCCCTTTTCTGGCGACATGCGGAAACAGATGCCATACCGTACTGCACGGAAAACAGCATTTCGGTTCTGGCTTATTCCCCTATGGCTCAGGGGATCCTTACCGGAAAATTCGGCCCGGATCATCAGTTTGCCAAAGGGGATCACCGTGCCAAAAACCGGCTTTTTCTTCCGGAAAACTTTGCACGGATTCAGGATGCGCTGGCAAAACTGCGTCCCATTGCGGAGCGGAACCATATCAGTCTCGGGCAACTGGCCCTGGCCTGGGTCATATCCCATCCAAACGCCTGCGCGATTGCCGGAGCCAGAAATTCGGAACAGGCGGTGCAGAACGCAAAGGCAGGCTCCCTTTCCCTGTCTGAAGAGGATTTGGCAGAAATGGACAGCATTGGCCGACTTGTCACCGATTATCTGGATGAGGATCCGGTTTTGTGGAAATGGTAGTACATGACCACATTGAATTTTGTATATTCCCCTCCTGAGAGGGGATAAAGGCAATGCCGTTTCCTTAAGGCTCCCCTCCCTTGAGGGAGGGGCAGGGGGAGGGTGT
>CAZDIU010000177.1:0-11315 GCA_964505535.1 uncultured Desulfobacterales bacterium
GGGAAAGAATCGAGCGGGTCTGGGGAAAGTCTGCGACACTGCGATCAGCGAATATTTGTGATATGGACAAGATGCTCCTTTTTCTGCACGGCAGTCCGCAGAGATTTCCGCAACGGCCGCAAAGAAAAACAGTTTTTCAGACATATACTTTGTAAAAAACCGGGTTTTTCCGAAAAACCCGGTTTTTAAAATACACGGAAATTTTGGCAGGATGCCTATGCCATAAGCAATCAGACCGGACGGGAAACCATTCGGGTGACCAAATCCTCTGCCATGTCCATATCCAGCCGGCTCATGTTCAGCACCATATGATAGAGATCGGGCATGTCATAATCCTGTTTGCCAAAGCTCCTGTACAGATTGATCCGGCGTTTTTCATACACATCCACCACTTTTTCCGCTTCAGGCCGGGACAGTCTGTAATTTTTTTCCATAAATTTCAGTCTGTCCTCTTTTTTGGCAATCAGAAGAACATGAAAAGCCCCGGGATGATCCTGCAGAATATACTGACCGGCCCGGCCCACGATGACAACATTGTCCTCCGCTGCTGCCTGCGTGATGATTTCACGGAGCGCATCCACGTAAACTTCTTCATCAATATACCCCTTGTCCCCGCCCAGAATCCGCTCGATATAATTTTTGGCGACCAGTCCGGACATGAATTTGAGCAATTTTCCACCCGCTTCCTCTTCAATGGATTTCACACAGTCTTTGGATACATTGACCCTGTCGGCAACCTTTTGGATAATGTCTTCATCCACAAGGGCATATCCCATTTTTTTTGAAAGAATTTTTCCAAGTGTCCTTCCTCCCGCGCCAAACTGTCTGGAAATAGTGATTACTGCCATAAACCATCCTCCTTTTCGGTTTTAATGCACGCCGGAAAAGCTTCTCCGGAATCTTCTGTAAAACACAGTTTCCCAATCCATCCTTACACTTTCTGCAGGCAGCGCTTTTCGACTTTTCCTGTATATCAATATATCAGGAACGGCCACCGGAACAAGCTGGAACGCATAAAATCAATTGCAAAAAATGAATATAACGAAAACCGGCAGAGGGTCAAGAAAGAAAACACTGTGGGTTCATTTTTTCAGTTTTCTATGAAATTCACGATGGCAGTCACGACAGGATTCATCAAAGGGCTGATCAGAGGAAGGTGGGCAAATCTCTCGGCAAGAAAGACAAAGACAAGAAGAACAGAACCGATGATTTCAAGATATTTCAGAAACCGGCTTTGGGGAGCAATAAACACCGTAAAAAGATTGGCTCCGGCCAGAGGCGGAATGGGAATGAGACTGTAGGCGGCCACAGAAGCATTTACAATCATGACAATGGAAAAGACCCGGTCTTCCACGCCGTATTTTCCCATGAGCCAGACAACACTTCCCGCAATGCAGGCCAGAAGGAAATTGGACATGGGGCCTGCCATTCGTGTGAGAAAGGTAAAAAAACGGGGACTGGAAAAACGGGACGCGTCAATCTCCACCTTTCGGGGCCATCCGAAACCCGCGAGAAAAAAACAGAGGGTTCCCAAAATATCCAGATGCAGAAAAGCATTGAAATGAAAACGCTTTTTGCTGGTCTGTGCATCGCCGAGCGCGGTGGCCGCAAATGCCTGTCCCTCTGCATTGACCATGACCGCAAGCAGAAGAGAGGCAATAAAAGCCATGAAATAATCTATGGCAAAATTCTGAAAATCCGGGATCCAGGGAACGGGAAGATTCATTTTTGCATATTCCGGCTATGGGTTAAGTACGCAAATGAAAATTTTCGTTTATTCAAAAAACCGGATTTTTCCGAAAAATCCGGTTTTTCGTGAAATTTATGTCTGAAAATATATGGAAACGTGCTTGCTTCTTACAAATAAGGAAGGCAGGAAGAAACCTTCCTGCCTTCGGTTTGTTCTGAATTCCTGTATCAGATTATGATGCCGGAATCAAGGTTTTTAATGGTTTTAATGACCGGCTTCCATCTTTCTGATGGCATCAACCACTTCGGGGTTGGCCAGGGTCATGGTGTCGCCCACATCCGTGCCATTGGAAAGAGCGGCGAGAATGCGGCGCATGATCTTTCCGGAACGGGTCTTGGGCATGTCAGGAACTATCCATACCTTCCGGGCCTTGGCAATGGGACCGATTTCATCAACCAGAGCCTTCTGCACCTTCTTGGCAATCTCCTCGCTGGCTTTGTATCCGGGTTTCAGTGCCACATACATATCCGGAACAACGCCCTTGATTTCATCCTTCACCGGAACAACAGCGGCCTCTGCCACTTCCTCCACCACCAGGGCAGCAGATTCCAGTTCCTTGGTTCCCAGACGGTGACCGGACACGTTGATAACATCGTCAATGCGTCCGAGGATGCGCACATAACCGTCTTCGGCCATAATGGCAGCATCGCCGGTCAGATAGGGCCAGTCTCTCCAGTCCTTGCTGTTGGGATTCTTGCAGTATCTTTCAAAATACTGGCGCACAAAACGGGCGCGGTCACCCCAGATGGTCTGGAACATGCCGGGCCAGGGGTTCTGGATGCAGATATTGCCTGCAATTCCCTTTCCGCTGGGAACCTCATTTCCGTCATCATCATAGATAATGGGATGGATGCCGGGCATGCCGGGGCCTGCACTGCCGGGTTTCATGGCTTTGATGGCCGGAAGTGTGCTGCACAGGAAGCCGCCGGTTTCTGTCTGCCACCAGGTGTCCACAATCGCGGCCTTTCCTTTGCCCACCACATTGTAGTACCATCTCCAGACTTCGGGTTCAATGGGTTCGCCCACTGTGGTCATGTGTTTGAAATGATAATTGTATTTGCCAGGTTCATCCGGCCCGATCTTCCGCAGTGCGCGGATGGCCGTGGGCGCGGTGTGGAAGATATTGACCCCCAGATCCTGCGCGATGCGCCAGCACCGTCCCGCATCCGGATAATTGGGAATGCCTTCATAGATGACCGAGGAGGCTGCCAGAGCCAGCGGGCCGTATACAATATAGGAATGTCCGGTGATCCAGCCGATGTCAGCCATGCACCAGTACACATCTTCGGGATGAATATCCTGCACATACTTGGAGGTGGCGGTCACATAGGCCAGGTATCCGCCAGTGCTGTGCTGACAGCCCTTGGGCTTGCCTGTGGTTCCGCTGGTATACATCAGGAACAGGGGGGCTTCCGCAGGCATGGGAACCGGATCCACGCGTTTGCCGTAGTATTTTTTCACCACGTCATTGACAAAGAAATCCCGTCCGTCCACCATCGGGGTCTGGGCAGAGTATTTGCCCGGATAGCGCTGCCATACCAGAACCTTTTTCACCTTCTGTCCCTGTTTGGCAGCCTCGGCACAGGCTTCATCCGCTTTTTCCTTGTGATCAATCAGCTTGCCGCCCCGGTAGTAGGCGTCCATGGTGACCAGCACATCACTTTTGGAGTCCACAATCCTGTCTGCACAGGATTTTCCGCTGAATCCGCCAAAGACCTGGGAATGAATGACACCTATGCGGCAGAGAGCCAGCATGGTGATGGGCAGTTCCGCAGACATGGGCATGTGCAGTGTGACCCGGTCGCCTGCCTTGAGTCCGCAGAAATCCTGCAGCATCGCTGTCATTTCATTCACCCGCACCCAAAGTTCCTGATAGGTGATGTGATCCACTCTTTCCTCTTCCAGTTCCGGGACAAAGTGGATCGCGGTTTTGTTGCGGTTTTTGGCCAGATGCCGGTCTATGCAGTTGTAGGAAGCATTGATCAGACCGCCCTTGAACCATTTGTAGCAGGGGGCATCGCTGGTATCGAGAACTGTATCCCAGTATTTGTACCAGTCCAGCAGATCCGCATATTCCTTGTAGCAGTCCGGAATCTTGTCCAGAGCCATGCGCTCATAGATGCCTTCATCCGTCATATTTGCCTGTGCGATGAATTCTCTGCTCGGGGGATACACTTCCTCTTCTTTCCAGTGGGACGCGATTGCAGCCTCTGACACTTCCAATTTTTCTTCTTTAGACATTTTTTCTCTCCTGTGTGTTTTGTGTTGTGTTAAAACAAACTTTCTTCTGTCCTGAAACAATATCCGTTTGTGTGAAAAAATCCTTCCATCACCTCCCGGAGTTTTATCCATAAATGAACAGACTCTAAACCGCATCTGTGCGGGGTCTGAAACCTTATGCCACGCTGCCCTGCACTTCGCCTGCATAACTCGGTCTTTTGGTGACCCGTGAAAGAATAACGCCGATAATCAGCAGCACACCGGAAATATAGAAGGCATTGTCCAGACTTCCGGTAACGTCCTTGATGTATCCGCCGACCCTTGCCATGAAGAAGCCGATGCCCCAGCCCATGAAGACCAGGCCGTAGTTGAAACCCAGGTTTTTGGGACCGTAGAAATCTCCGGTGAAAGAAGGCAGGAGGGACAGACCTCCGCCATACTGCCAGTAAGCAATGCCCACTGCAATGAACAGGAGGAAGATGCTCTGGGTGCTGATGATCATGGGCAGCGCAAAGAGACACAGAGCGGAAAGACCGCAGTTCAGAGAGTAGGCATTCACCCGTCCGATCTTGTCCGAATACCATCCGGTTCCCACCCGTCCGCATGCGTTGACCAGACCGCCGTAAGACACCAGAAGCCAGGCATTGTCTGCAAAAAACTTGATCTTTTTGGCAGTGGTGGCCAGCAGACCGGCTGCATTGGCAATAATGAGCAGACCGGACTGGGTGGTGATGATGAACATGAAAACCAGAGCATAAAACTGCCAGGTTTTCATCATTTCACCGGCTTCCCAGTTGTATTTGGTGGTGGCCGCTGCCTGGGCAGCGGTCTGCTGCACCTTGGGAGCGGGCGGAACATATCCGGCCGGGGGAGTTTTCAGGAACTGACCCGCGATGATGACCACGATGGCAAAAAAGATTCCCAGATAAATGAAGCTGTTTGAAATTCCGTAACTGCTGATAAGCCATTTCGCCAGTGGGCCGATGTACAGGGCCGCACCGCCGTAACCGCCGACCACAAGTCCCGCAATGAGTCCCCGTCTGTGGGGACCAAACCATTTCAGTGCCGCAGGCGTGGGAGCCGCATATCCTATGCCCATGCCGATACCGCCCAGAAAACCGAAACCGATAATCAGACCGGTATAACTTTTCATAAGCCCGGAAAGAATGCATCCGATGGCAAGACTGAGACCGCCCAGAGTGGCTCCGAATTTGGGGCTGATTTTGTCCTGAATCCTGCCGCCAGGAATCATAAAGACCGCAAAGATGATGACGCATATGGAAAAAGGAGTGGCCGCCTCCGCGTTGGTGAGATATCTCCATCCCTCATTCAGACCGGTCATGGGTTCCCCGGCCTTTTCCACATTGATAAGTTCCTTGCTCCACATGCTCCAGGCATAAAGAATGCCCAGACAAAGATTGATCGCCGTACCCGCGAATGTGGTTACCCACGCCTGGCCCGGTTCTTTTGCAGCTTGTTCAGACATTGTTTTCCTCCCTTGTTCTTACAGACTGTCATGTCTGCTGTTTAATAAAAAAACAATCAACCGCACTCCCCCAAAAACACAGTGTTCAGATTGCTGATTTCTGTCTTTCCCCTCCTTTCCCTTCTTAAATTATTATTAAAATCAAAATTTGACATTGTATGTCTATTTTCTGATTCCCCGGTTGAAAATTTCAAAGGCTGTGTTCAGTGTCTGTTCCAGGAAATTTTTTTCATCATTGATGCTTTTCTTGCTTTCCTCCCACAGAACAATGCCGGAGAACAGGGCCAGCACAATATCTGCAAGCACAATGGAGGGCCTGTCAATGAGGTATCCGTCTTTCTGCCCTTCTTCAAAAATTCTGCACATGGTTTTCAGTGAACTTCGGGACAGTGTCTTGATTTCGGAAAGAAGTTCCGGGGACAGATTTCTGATGGTTTCACTGGATTGGAGATGGAACATGTTGATCAGCATCAGGGGATCGAATTTGTAAACATCCAGCATGGCTTCTTTCAGACTTTCAATTTTCAGTGCACCTGTTTCCAGAGAACGGTCATTGGCAACATGCTCCAGCCGGATATTGAGGTACTGAAGAATCCGGATCGAAAGAGAGGAGAAAAGCTCGTCCTTGTTTTTGAAATAAAGGTAGAGGGTTCCGGGGCTGAGTTCGGCCTCTTTGGCAATGTCCTCCATCGTGGCTCTGCTGAACCCCTTGACGGAAAACACCCGCTTGGCCGCAATCATAATCTGCTGCCGTCTCCGCTCTCTTTCTCTCTGTTTTCGTTCCTGTATTCCCATAATTTAATGAACGCCATTTATTTGTTTTGTGATACTATGAATTATTTTTTTTGATTAGTCAAGAAAAAAAATTTATTTTTTATAGATTTTTAAAAATACTTATTTTTACAAATAAAAAATAGCTCAGATTAATTATTGCACAATATAACAATCTGAAAAATAAAGATATATTTTTTTCGGAAATATCTTGACAGAAGCAGGCAAATGTGAAAACCGTCTGACGGAGTTTCATTTTTTTTCACAGGGAAATATTTATGGGAAATCCTTATCCTGCTGTTCCGCAGGTGGCTGTCGGGGATGTGGTGTTCAAAAACGGAAAATGTCTGCTGGTTCTCCGGAAAAATCCTCCATCCGGAGGATACTGGGCCATACCGGGCGGGAGTGTGAATCTGGGCGAAAGTCTGCAGACCGCTGCGGAAAGGGAAATCCGAGAGGAAACCGGCATTGTGATCCGGGCCGGGGACCCGGTGCATGTGTTTGACACCATAGAGCGGGATGAGCAGGGAAAGATTCGCTTCCACTATGTCATTGCGGATCTGAAAGCCGAATACGTCAGCGGAGAGCCTGCTGCCGGGGATGACGCGGGAGATGCCCGCTGGTTTTCCGCAGAAGAGATGGGAAATGCTCGGATCCATCCTCTCACAGTCAGGCTGCTGAAGGAGAAGTTCAATTTTGGGATATAATCCATTCCCCTTGCACCGGCAAACGGATTCATTCGGGCTGTTTGGGCAAAGCCCCATTGAATGCAGGCCTGGGTTTTTGAAAATCAGGGATCATGGCTCGGTCACAGGATCAGTGTCCGGCCGGATGAAACCGGATGAAAAACCGAATCAAAATAACCGTGTGCAATCAGACTTGGAGACAGGCAAAAATGAGCGAAAAGGACCGCATCCGCTGGAATGAGAAATACCAAAAAAAGGAATATCCGGACAATCCATCGGAAATTGTAAAAAAATTCTATCCTCTGGCGTCTGAAGGGATTGCCCTGGACATTGCTGCCGGAAATGGCAGAAATGCCATTTTTCTCGCGAATCAGGGCTTTTTGTGCGATGCTCCGGATGTTTCGGATATGGCTGTTGGAGAACTTTCAGGAAAACATCCGGGGGTAAACGCGTTCTGCGCAGATTTGGACACCTGGGAGATTCCGGCTGATCGGTACAGCCTGATTCTCAATATCCGCTATCTCAACCGCCGTCTTTTTCCCTGGATCAAAGAAGCACTGCTTCCCGGCGGACTGCTGATTTTTGAAACCTGGATGGAAGGCGGAACTGAGGATGTGTTTTCCGTATCCTGCCGGGATTATCTGCTGCGGACCAATGAACTGCTGCACGCATTTGTGTCTTTGCAGATTCTTTATTACGAAGAAAAGAATGTGGATTCCTGCCGGGGACTGGGCAGAACTGCCTCTTTGGTGGGGAGAAAATTTCATGAATGAGCAGACAGATGCCCGGCCTCCCTTTCCACCTGCTTTTGCACTGATTTCCGGTGTGCTTGCCGTATCCACCGGAGCCATTTTTGCCCGCATGGCCGGAGAAGCCCATCCTCTGGTCATAGCCGCTTACCGCGTGGGGCTGGCCTCTCTGATCCTTCTGCCTTTTGCATACGGGAAATCACGCGGGGAATTTCTGACACTTTCCCCCGGACAGTATGGGCTGGCTGCCCTGTCCGGTCTGTTTCTGGCACTGCATTTTGCCACCTGGATTTCTTCTCTTTCCTTTACCTCTGTTGCCAACAGTGTGGTGCTGGTCAATACCAATCCTCTGTGGGTGGGACTTCTCACCCCCTTTATTGCCAAAGAAAAACTCAGACGCGCTGCTGTCATCAGCATTCTTGTCAGCGTGGCAGGCGGCGTGATTATCAGTTACGGCGATTTTGCCACCGATCCCCGTGCCTTATGGGGAGATTTTCTGGCTCTGGCAGGCAGCATCTGCGCGGCTGTGTATCTGCTGCTGGGACGAAAACTGCGGGCAGGAATTTCCCTCATGGCCTATGTCATGCTTTGCTACGGCAGCGCGGCCTTGATTCTCTGGGGAATGGTTCTGTGCATGGGACTGCCGGTTTCGGGATTCAGCACAGAGACTGTTTCCGCATTCTGGGCTATGGCCCTGATTCCCCAGATCATCGGTCACAGCAGTTACAACTGGTCATTGAAATGGTTCAGCGCGGGAACCATTGCCGTAAGTCTGCTGGGAGAACCCATTGGCAGCACCATTCTTGCGTGGATTCTTTTTGATGAGGGACTGAGCGCATACAAAATCACGGGCGGGATTCTCATTCTCTTTGCCATCTGGCTGGCCGCAGTCAGTGAATCCTCTCAAAAGAAATAAATCCGGCATCTGTGAACCTTTGTTGACATCAAAGGCTTCTTTGGGTATTTTACAGAAAATGACAATCTGGTGATCAACCGAAAGTTTTTGGGGACTCAAAAAACCGGATTTTTTGGAAAAATCCGGTTTTTCTGAAAACACCGCACCCGAAAATTTATGCGGATTCACTTATCCGGAGGCAAGGCAGGGAGAAAAAATATGGCTGGTATAAACAAAGCGATTATTGTTGGCCGACTGGGGCAGGATCCGGAAATCCGGTATATGCCGGACGGCACTCCGGTTGCCAATTTCAGTGTGGCAACCTCTGAAAGCTGGACAGACAGAAATACCGGAGAGAAAAAAGAAAGAACTGAATGGCATCGGATAGTTGCCTGGCGGAGACTCGCAGAGATATGTGCGCAGTATCTTTCCAAAGGGAAACAGGTTTATGTAGAGGGACGCATTCAGACCGAGGAATGGCAGGACAGGGAAGGCAACAAAAGATACACCACCAAAATCATTGCTTCACAAATGCAGATGCTCGGCTCCCGTGCGGATGCCGGTGCACCGGGAAGCGGCACAAATCAGGGCGGATATGCGCAGGGTTCCGGCTCTCAGGGAGGCGGAACATACCAGGGCGGATCAGTTTCCGGCACACATCAGGGCGGAGGAAATCAGGGCAGTTACCAGCAGAAGCAGAATGTCAGTCCGGCCAGTGCGGCTCCACCGGAGGAAGACTGGCACAATATCGGTGCTCCGGGCGGAACAAATTATCCGGATGACATGGAGCCTTCTGAAATACGGGAAGAGATGGGCAGCCCCGGAGGAGAAATTCCTCCCGGAGACGGGCCGGATGATGATGACATTCCCTTCTGAGGAGCACCTAATAATTTTTGTAAAAAAATCGGATAAAACTCTGGGTGACTTTGCGGTTACAAATGGGGCAGGCAGGTGGCGTTATTCTCTACTCCAGAATTTTCATCATGGCATTTTCATCGCAGTTGGGAAATTTGACGCAGGCAATGCAGTCGCTCCAGATTTTTAAGGGAAGTTCAGCCCGATCAATGGGGAAAAAACCCATTTTTTTGAAAAAACCGGGGCGGTAGGTCAGGGTGAACACTTTCCGGATATGAAAAACTCCGGCTTCCCCAAGAGCATCCGCAAGCAGTTGGGAGCCGATTTTTCTTCCGGTATAATCCGGGTGAACAGCCAGGGAACGGATTTCTGCCAGGTCATCCCAGCAGAACTGGAGCGCGCAGCATCCGATAATTCTGTGGGAGGGTTCCTCTTCATACACCCGGAAATCTCTGAGATGATCATAGAGTTTGCTCAGGGGCCGACCCAGCAGATCTCCTTTGCGCGCATACAGAAGAAGAAGTTCGTGAATGGCTTTGATGTCTTTTATGCTTGCTTTTCGAATCATAATCTGTCTTATATCATATCTTCTGTGAAAGTCAAAGCAGAAGAAAAGCAGAAACCGGGTTTCAGCAGGAAATATTCTGATTGGACATCCTGGAGAAAGGGAGAACAATGATATGGCACATCACCATCATGACCATCACCACGATCATCATGAGCACTGTCATCACGACCATCATGAACACAGTCACGGGCAGGCAGGAGAAATGCCTTTTGGGGAAAAAATGGCAAAGCTTCTGGATCACTGGCTGAAACACAATGCAGATCATGCAGAGAATTACCGGGACTGGGCGCGGAAGGCATCTGAAAACCATATGGAGGACGTGGGAAAACTGCTGGAAGAGGTGGCAGTCATGACACTGGAGATAAACAGAAAATTCGAAGCAGCCGCGGTTCTGGCAAAAAAAGGAAAGTAACCTGCAGCGTCCGGTTCGGTTCTATCCGGAATCAAACCGAACCGGCCAAAAGGGTCCGCTCCTGACTTTTATACCAATTCACCATTGATCTGAAACACAGGTTTTTCGGAAAGACCGGATTTTTCAAAAAAATCCGGCTTTTTAATACACGAAAACTTCTTTTTGCCTGCTTATAAGTATCTTTTCAATGGGGAACCAGTATCAGAGTTTTCCGTTCTGCAACGCGGTTTTTATAAAATTCCTTTCCGCATTGACATAATCCGTGTCCGAGTAATAATACAGGTTTTCCGGGATTCTGAACATCTTCCGGTAATGTTCAACCAGCATGCGGATGCCTGTATTGTCATATGTCTCTTTTTTCACAGCGCCTCCTTTTCGTCCTGCAGTGAATAAGGAACAGTTTTCAGGTATCCGGTTCTCAGATGATTTCCTCCGGAGAAAACAGGGTGCAAGGGGATTTTTTCTGATTCTTCCCTGCGAAAAAAAATACTGCTGCCCCCCTGCCCTGAATTTCAGAATATCACCACGGCACTCCGGGAGGGAGATTTATCTTCATTATTATCTGAAAGTTAAATTGCCTCTGTACCGCTGTCAACTTAATTCAGGTTTGAACAGCGAAAAAAAACTGGGGATAAAGGGGATGGGAGAAGCGATCCGCGGCTGGCCCAACTGTCCGGAACCGCACCAGAATAAAATTAACCCTCGTACACGGCTGTTGCATCAATGACGTTTCCTTAAGAAAATTATGGAGTGCCGAACTGAAAGTTTGGCAGTTTTTCTGTACTGTTTCACGGCCCAATGGACTCCTTCCCCTTAAAGGAAAGCGCATTGGCTTTTACATCTCTGAACGGGTGACCGGGATGTACCGCTGCAAACGGACAGCTTCAGGCCCCTTGAATGTTGTCCTCACCTCCAGAAGCACC
>CAZDIU010000178.1:0-11252 GCA_964505535.1 uncultured Desulfobacterales bacterium
GTTCTTTCAGCACCTCCCGCACTTTTGCCGTATCTGGGTGGGTAATGCCTGCTTTTTCCAGTTCGTTCAGATCTTCCAGAAATATCTCTCTGAATTTCTTGTCATTGTATGTTTTATCTTTCAGTTCCAGATAAATGGCTTTGGCTTTGTCCCACTGGCCCGTGAAAAGAAAGGAAGAGGCCAGATTGGTTTTGATCCATTCCTGCGCGGGATCAAGGGCAATGCCTTTTTGTGCGGCTTCCCCGGCTTTGGCAAACTGGCGGTCGAAAAGAAAATTCCATGAAATATTGCCATAGTTTCCAGCAAGTTTCTGTTTTACCTGCTGCTTTAGGTCTGCATTTTCATCCGGAACCATTTGAAGAATTTCTTCCTGTATGGCAATAATTTTTTCCTGATAAAGGATTTGCGTTTTTACATCTTTTTCCAGACGGGCAATGCCTGCATAGATGTCAGTGAGACTTAGAAGCGTTTTGAAATCCCTTTCTTTGGCAATGCTTTTTTCATACAACTCAGCCGCTTTCCGGTAATTGTCAAGGGCTTCCGCAGCCTGACTTTTGTCCTGTTCCATTTCAATTGCCCTGTTTGCAAAGGTTTCAGCCTGCCTGCGGGTCTGCAAGTCTTCTACGGATACCGTTTCAAGTTCATATTTCACTTTCTCAGCAATCTTTCTGCATTTCTGCACTATGGGAACATGGGGAAATTTTGATGATATTTCTATTACCCGTTTTGCATATTCCAGTCCTTTTTCTTTGTGGAATTCTTTTGGGTCGTCTGCCACTCTTTCTTTATGAAAGATGGAAAGATTGGCAAGTGTTCCGGCCATATCCGGCAGGTATGTGTCCGGATTGGAAATGGTTAGTTTTTCCCTGATTTCCAAAGCCCGCAGATAAGACTTTTCCGCTGCGGCATATTCATTTTTGTTTTTGTACAAAATCCCCAGATTGTTCTGTGCTATGGCCACATACGGCAGGTAGGTATCCGGATTGGACAAAGCCAGTTTTTCATAGATTTCCAAAGCCCGCAGATAAGCCTTTTCCGCTGACGCATAGTCATTTTTGTCAGAGTACAAAACATCCAGATTGTTCTGTGTCATGGCCAGATCCGGCAGATACGTATCCGGATTGGACTGTGCCAGTTTTTCCCTGATTTCCAAAGCCTGCAAATAAGCCTTTTCCGCAGCCGCATAGTCATTTTTGGCAACGTAGAAATTCCCCAGATTGTTCTGTGTCATGGCCACATCCGGCAGATAGATGTCGGGATTGTTTTTTGCCAATTTTTTCCTGACTTCAAGAGATTGGTTAAAGGCGCTTTCCGATGCCGTATAGTCATTTATGGCTTTGTACAACACCCCCAGATTGTTCAGCACTGCAGCAATCTTTTCCTCATCTTTCTGCCTTTCCGCAAGTTCAAGGACTTTTTCATACAAAGGAACAGCTTTCAGATGCTGGTTCTGTTTTTGGAGATACATGGCAAGTTCAAAGGTATTTTCCAAGTTTTCCGGATCCGCGTCCACTGCCTTGTGAAAATTCTTTTCCGCTTCTGCAAACTGAAACCCGATAATGCACAACTGCGCTTTGAGCATGTAATTTTCTATGGTCTGCCGGATGGCTTTTTTCGCTTCCTCCTCCAGTTTTTTCGCTGCTGCCAAAGCCTGATCCATTTTGGCATCATCCAGCACCTTCCGGGCTTCTTCCACTTTTCCGGATTGGAAAAGTCCGAATGCCTGTTTGTACATTTCCGAGGCTTCATCCAGATTGACTTGTGCAAATTTTTCCGACAATTCCTTTGCCTGTGCCAAAGCCGCATCTCTCTGGACTTTCAGTTTTTCCAGTTCCGCATTCTTTTCCTTCAGGGTTTTTTCATGATCATCTTTTATCCGTCTCAGTTCAGTTTCATAGGCTGCCAGAATGCTTTTC
Organism: uncultured Desulfobacterales bacterium; assembly: GCA_964505535.1. GTDB lineage: Bacteria > Desulfobacterota > Desulfobacteria > Desulfobacterales > Desulfococcaceae > JAABRU01. The sequence continues at coordinate 1,917 of CAZDIU010000178.1, forward strand.
TCTGCAATGTCATAATACCGCATGGCATGTCTGTCCCGTTCTCCGGCTTTGCACATGACAATGATCACAATATCATTTTCATCCGCACGGATCACCTGCTCCAGTTCTTTGCGGTTGACCACTTCAAACCCCTCTTTTTTCAGGGTCAGGAACACCCGGTCTCCCTCTTTTCTGTCTGCAAATTTCAGTTCAAACTGGCCTGTGCTGTCCGATGTCGCGGGGCTTGCACCTTTGGCAGCCACCTGAACCCCTGCCAATGGTTCACCGCTGCTGTTTTGCACCACAATCTGACCGCTCAGGGTATGGTTTTCCGCAAAGGCACAGGCCGGAACCAGCAAAAGAAGGCAGGCAAGCATCAGATACCGAAACATTTTTTTCATGGTTTTGTTTTCCTTTTTCCTTGTTGCCAAGTAATGACCTAACCCCCGGCCCCTTCCCTGAAGGGAAGGGGAGATTTTACTCCGCTTTTCCCCCTTCCCTTCAGGGAAGGGGGGCAGGGGGGTTAGGTTCGGAGAAAGAACTTAACAGCCCTGCCTCTCAAGAGGGGAATTTTTTACTCTTTTTCCAAAATAATCCCCACTTCCTGACCGGTTGCGGGATAAACCGTTCCTTCCCATGAACGAAATCCCGTGAGAAAAACGGACAAATTCTGCTTTTCCTTCTGCATTTCAACCGGAATTTCCATTTCAAACCAGCCGGTTGCATCACTCACGGTTTGCAGTTTCCCAATGCTGAGACATGCACCCGGCAAAGGTTTTCCGTCCCCATCCCGCACTTTTCCGGAAACTTTTCCCAGACGGCCATCAGGTTTGACTTCCACATAAACTTTGTTTATAAAAACAGAAAGCAGGATCATTCCCATCACAAACGCGGCAAGGCTGATCCACACATATTTCACAGGGGAAAGTGGCTGAAATTCCGGGGAAGTGTTTCCGGGTTTGGGTTCTGTATTGTCTGCGTGTTCCGATGTTGCAGATGAGGGAAGATTTATAACATTGCCATTGCCGGACACAATCACATTATTTGCCGCATCTCTGCCGATATTGACCGTACTTTTTGCCTCAGAAACCGGTTTGGCATCCGCTGTTTTCCTTTTTTCAGAATCCTCCACAGTTCCGGATTCTGTCTGCCCGGTTCTTTCCTGACAGAGAAATTTCATAATTTTTTCAAAACCTTTTTCATAAGATGGAAAAAGATTCACGGGATGCAGATCAGCCATTCTTTCAAAAGCGGGTTTGCTTCCGTCAAGAGAGACCGGAAGAATGAAAATTTTGTCCGGGGGCAGTTCATCAAGCACTTCCAATGCCATTCTCTGCTGTTTCTGAACAAATCCTTTTTCCGAAACAGATTTGGCAGAAATCAGGGTCAGGAAATAGGCACTTTCTCTGATGGCCTGCCTGATTCCGTTTTTCCAGTTCTGTCCCGGAAGCAAATCCTCCTGATCCAGCCAGGGATTCAGACTGTGCTGTTTCAGATCCTTGTAAAGTCTGCGGGCTGTGCTTTCATCTTCCGGTGAACAACTGATGAATATCTGCATGGATATTTCTCCTCTATGACAGAAGTTCTCATACCGGAATTGGATTTGTCAATTTAAGTAACTGATGTTACGCACTGTCGTCATACCGGCGAAAGCCGGTATCCGGAACTGGCTGAAAATACTGGATTCCGGCTTACGCCGGAATGACGGTCAGGGAGAGTAACCTGCTGATTTTTAAAAGGGCAGCGTAACATCAGTAAGTAAGATACCATAAATTTTTGGGTGCAAAATTTATGTTGCCTTACATATTGCATTTGTCAATCAGATGAATCAGATGGGAATGCGGCAGTTGTGTTTCATTTGCACAGGGCCCGGATGTTTTTGACAAGCTCAGGATAGGCATCCAAAGTCAGATTGATCTTTTCAATGTCAAAACTGCTTACCTGCTGCCCCAGTTCCTGGCCGAATTTTTCCAGTATTTCCACTCCATAGTCCCGGCCAAGTTTCTCTGTCAGTTCAGCAAATTCCGCTATGTCATCAAAAAAACCGTTCTGCCGGACAGTCTCCCATTTGGGGGTGAAGTCCTTTTCCAGCAGGTCCAGCAGTTCCGGCAGCCGTTCCCGGACTTCCGAGGCTGGGAGAACCGGAACCGGTTCCGGTTTCGGGGGCTGGGATTTCTTTTCAGGTTCCGGAACAGCAGACTTTCCCTTTTTGCGGTAGGGAATGAAATGGGAGAGTCTGCGGATCAGATCCTGTTTTTTGAAGGGTTTGGTCATCAGGCCGTCAAATCCGCAGGCCATAATGCGATCCTGCTCTGACTTCATGCCCGCAGCCGTGAGTGCGATCACGGGAATCTGCCGAATATCCTCATCTTTGCGTATGTGCTCGGTTGCCTCGCACCCGTCCATGATGGGCATGCGGATGTCCATGAGCACCATGTCCGGTTTGTGTTTGCGCATCATCAGCACAGCCTGCTCCCCGTTATCAGCCTCCAGAAAGCGGATGGGGGTATCCTGCAGATAGGCCCGGATCAGGCTGCGGTTGGCTTTTATGTCATCCACAATCAGAATCACAGAGGGATCAAACACGATCTCCTCATCGCGGGATGCATCATAGGCCGCTGATTTCACAGCCGCAGTGCCGCATGCCACATTGTGAAGCACAATCACAAAACGGCTGCCTCTGCCGGATCGGCTCTGCACGGAAATGCTTCCGCCCATCATCTCCACCAGACGTTTGGTGATGGTCAGCCCCAGCCCGGTTCCCCCGTATTTTTTCGTGCTCTGTCCATCCTGCTGGCGGAAAGCCTCAAAAATCTTTTCCTGTGATCCCGGAGGAATGCCAATGCCTGTATCCTCCACACTGATTATCAGATCAGTGCCTGCTTCGCTGTCACTCCGGGCCGCCTTTTCCGCAGACAGACGGATCCAGCCCTCTTCCGTGAATTTTACCGCATTGCCGATGAGATTGAAGATGATCTGGCGCATCCGGACTTCATCCAGCAGCAGGCTTTCGGGAAGGGCCGGATCAATCTCTGTCACAAAATCCAGTTTTTTCTCCTTTATTTTCAAAGAGAAGATATGTCCGATCTCTTTGAACACAGTTGCCAGACTCACCGGTTCATACTGCAGATCCAGCTTCCGGGCCTCAATTTTGCTCAAATCCAGAATGTCATTGATCAGGGAAAGCAGCCCCTTGCCGCTGGATCGGATGGAATCCAGCCAGGAACGCTGCTTTTCATCCGCAATGCTGCCATACAGCAGTTCCGTAAACCCCAGAACCGCATTCATGGGCGTGCGGATTTCATGACTCATGCTGGCCAGAAATTCACTTTTGGCCCGGTTTGCGGATTCGGCCTCCTCTTTGGCCTGCAGCAGCGCAGCATTGGTCTCCCGCAGCGCGGCAGTGCGCTCAACCACCAAATCCTCCAGGTGCTCCCGGTGCTCTTTCAACTGCATTTCACGGGTCTGAATTTCCTGGAGCATTTCATTGAAACCGTCAATGAGAATGCCGATTTCATCACTGCTGTGTTTGCGCGCGCGTACGGAATAATCTTTCTTCTGGGAAATCATGCGGGCTGTCTCTGCCAGTTCCAGTACCGGTCCGGAAATGATATGCTGGAGAAAAATGGACAGAATCAGGGCCACAATAAAACCCACACAGATAATCCCCATCACAATGATCAGATACTGGCGCACCTGAATATGAATGTTCTTGAGATCATGCTGGATGAAAATGGTGCCGATGATTTCCTTTTCAATGACAATCTGCTGAAACAGATGCAGGTATTCGCTGTCAAAAAAATGGCTGGTTTCCCGGATCGGCGGCGGCTCCGCATTCTTTTTTTCCGCTTCCGGAGAAAGATACACAGCAAAGACGTTTCCGTCCTGGCGGTAAATGCAGGCATAGAAAATTCCCGGATTGGCCCGGAACGCGGACAGATGGCGCTCAGCCGTATAACGGTCGTCAAAGACCAGAGCGCCCTCACTGTTCATGCCCACCACATTGGCCAAAGAGGAAAGGTCCTTGATCAGATTTTCCCGGAATGTCACCATCTCTTTGGAAACAAAGGCCAAAGAAGCCAGCAGCAGCGTGATCCCGCTGGTGATCAGGGTGATCAGAATCACCTTCTGTTTGATGGACAGTGTTACACCGCGCATGATTTCAGGGCGCCTCCGTTGCAATTTCCGCGGACATCAGCAGTTGGGAACTGAGCTGCAGACCGGCACGCCGCGCGGCTTTCAAATTCACTGCAAAACGCAGCCGATCCTTTTCCATGAAAAAACGGATGATTCCCCCTTTTTGGCCAAATGCCTCTGTTTCCCCCACAGTCAGCACAGGGCCGGGGGGCATGGCAGGAAAACGCTCTTCTTCGGAAGCAGTCACAAAAAGAATGTGGCAGCTTTGCGGCTCGGCATCCGGCTCCGGATACAGATACGGCACGGTCTCAATCCGCCTTTTCCGGATGATTTTGTTGCGCAGCGGCAGCAGAATATCTGCGCCCGATTTTGCGGCAACACACAGCAGGATGGGACTTTCCTCATCTGGAAATGCATCCGCAGGCCACTGGGTGAAACGGGCAAAATGATAAATGAATCCGGCCTTGACCCGGTACTCCGCACCTGACAGTTCCTCACCCCATACCCATGCACACAGACTCAGATGCACAATTCCCATGAGCAGCACAGATTTTCCCGTAAAAAGGCCGCAGATCATGACCAGGTGTGCAGGCATCTTCCGGATCAGATTTCCAATCTTCCGGAAATTTCGCAAATCTCTGCAGGCAAACCCTTCCGGAACCTTGGGTATATTCTGTTTTGGCAGCATATCAGAATACCGGTCCTAAAAACACCACTGGAGCCTGACATGGAAACTGCGCTCCACTTTGAGAGAGGAAAACTCTGCATGATTCGGTTCCAGCAGATTCTGCCCTGTCACTGCCACCTCAATGTGCGGAGTCATCCGCCAGGCCAGCCGGGCATCCAGGGAAACATAGGCATCCACCTCACTGTCTGAGAGACGATCCACATAGCGGAACCAGATATCTGATTCCAGGTTTCGGCCCATATCCAGCACCGAGCGCAGGGAAAACTGGTTACGGGGGTTGGAACCCTTTGTCAGCCCCGCTGCCTCCGCATCCCCTGAGGCACGGTGTATGGCGGTTTCCAGAAAAGTATAGGCTCCCTGCAGACGCCAGGCAGGCAGAATCTGCCAGTCTGCCGCCAGTTCAATTCCCCAGGATTCCCCTTCAGCGGCATTGGCATACTGAAATGTCACAATGTCATCCGCTGACACGGACGTCCCAAGACTGTAATCAATCAAATCTTCGTAATCATTATAAAAAGCTGTAGCACCGAACCAGAGGTTTTCCGCAGGCTGAAACCGGTATCCGCTTTCATAGGCCCACAGGCTTTCCGCGGTCAGTTCCGTATTGCCTGTCACCCTCACATGCACAGGGTCAGAACTGTCAGAGGAAAAGTACCACGAATCCTCTCTTCCTGCGTCCTCCACACGGGACGGAACCCGCGCTGCACGGGATACAGCCGCCCACAGGGCATGTCTCTCTTTCAGGAACCAGAGAAATCGTGCACTGGGCTGGGTTTCCCATCCGCTGTAGACATTGTGTTCACATCTGACCCCCAGACTCAGCATCAGTCTGTCCGGAATCAGATGCATCCTGTCCTGCACAAAAAAACTGCCTGCAAACAGATTTTCCTGAGCCGGTTCCACACGGATATCATAGCCTTCTCCGAATCTGTCGCGGATATAACGCAGGTTTGTTCCCCAGATGAGATGATGCCCGCTGAAGGGTTCTGCACGAAACTGCAAATCCGCATCCATGGTGTCAGCGCGCACATCGCTTCCCTCAAAATCCCTGTCATACCAGTCATACCAGAATTGCATGACCGCGTCCGAAGTTTCGGAAAAGCGGTGCTCCCACTGTGCCAGAACATGACCGCCCGATGCTCTGGAAACATCCCTTATCCGCAGCGGTTCTGAATATTCATCCCCGATTCTGTACATATCATTGTCAAATCTGCCAATATGGAGTTCTGCCTGAAGACTCAGACGGTCGTCGTCCTGCACATCAGCAGTGTCCATGCGGAATCCCATCCTGCCTGATCGCCAGTCCCCTTTGGAGGGATCATTGCGGATATCCCGGTCACTGTCTGTGAGACTGCCCCGGTTGAAATATTTGGCATATACCCGGTAATATATTTCCTCATTCAGTTGTCCGCCCCAGCGCACAGCGCCGATGCCCTCCTCGGTTCCTCCCAGAAGGGAAATCAGGCTGCCCTGGGTCTGCTTTGCACTGCGGGTGATGATATTGATTACGCCGTTGACAGCATTGGCCCCCCACATTGCCGCACCGGGGCCCCGGATGATTTCAATCCGGTCAATGTCTTCCAGCACTGTGTCCTGCATGTCCCAGAAAACCCCGGAATACACATGGGTGTAAACACTGCGTCCGTCCATCAGTACCAGCAGTTTGTTGGAGAACTGCTCATTGAGTCCCCGGATGTTCACAGCCCATTCTGTGGCAGAAATCCGCGCCACCTGCACACCCGGAGCCATGCGCAGCACCTCCGGAATGCTTGTGGCTCCGGATCGGCGGATATCATCCCCTGTAATCACAAAAACCGCTGCCGCAGCCTCGGACAGCTTCTCCGGCATCCGGGAAGCTGAAGTGATCTTGACATTCTTCAGTTCCTCCAGGCTCAGGGAGGTGAAATCTATTTCGCCATCATCCTCTCTGATGTGGGCCCCGGCCGGAACAGGCAAAAGATGGAGCACAGCGCAGAACACAGCGATAAAACAGAAGCAGAATATGACTGATGACAGAACTTTCATGCAGATATCCTTTTGCAGGGAAAACGGATTCATGCTGATTTGCTTTCGCAGGCTGTTTTTTCTGTGATTCACGACTGAAAAACACAGGCATTCTCCAATCGCTGAAACCGGGTTGACATCAGATCCCAAAATCTGTTCAATGCATTGCACATTTTCCGAATCAGGGGCAGTCCGTGCCTCATCATATTTTCGCCCAGGATGTCATACCGATTCTGCATTGAAAATATATTTTGTTCAGATCGTCAATGCCGCCAAATCAGCCGGAAAATGACCGGTCGGAGTCCCTGACTGAGAGTTTGGGATGCATGGATTTTGTGCCAGACTTTCAGTCCGGCACTCCGGACATTCCCTGACCTCACAGCATGCGGGAACAGGGGATAACTGTCGTATAAATTCAGCAGCGATTCGGTATCACCCCAAAAAACACAGACGGGTTTCGCTGCCAAAAGAATCCCTTTCTCCAGCCGGGCTGTCAGAAAAATTTCCGGAACCGGGGCAAGTGCGCTGAAAATCAGGACATTGGGATTTTTGGCCTCTGAAGAAGGTCATGATTGCAAAAAAAACGGTTTTTTTTGAACAGTTGTGAAAAATTTCCGCTTTTTTCCCCACATTTTCTGAAATCCCATAAAAAAACCAGGTCAGATCAACCTGGTTTCGGGAAAATAAGCGATTAAGTCTAATCCGCTTTTCTTCTCAGAAAAGTGGGAATGTCCAGATCATCCGGATCAATGGCTTTGCCATCATATAAATCCGGGCTGGAATAGGGTGCTTCATCGCTTTCGCCTTTGGATTTTTTCCTGCGCATAAAGGCAGGTTCCTCATAATCCACCACATTGTTCACATCTTTGTATGACATGTCCCGCATGGGCTGCCGCGGGGCCTGCCGGATCTCGCGGGCGGCTGCCTCACGACCAATCCTTTCCTGCCTGAAATTTGCGGGTTTTTTCCTGCGCTCCGCGGAAATCATGCCAGGCCCTTCAATCCCTGTGGCAATCACCGTGACCCGGATCTCATCCCCCAGACTTTCATCTACAACTGTTCCCCATATAATATCAGCATTTTCACCCACTTCACTGTAAATTCGTTCAGATGCCTCTGTCATTTCCTGCATGGTCAGACTGCTGCTGCTGGTGATATTCATCAGGACCCCTTTGGCTCCCGCGATGGACAGATCTTCCAGAAGGGGATGGGAAATGGCCCGCTCTGCAGCCTCAATGGCCCTGTTCTCCCCAGTGGCAGAACCGATGCCCATGATTGCCATCCCGGCTTTTTCCATGGTGGTTTTCACATCCGCAAAATCCAGGTTCACAAGTCCGGGCATAAGAATAAGGTCAGTAATGCCCTTGACCGAGTGCAGCAGCACCTCATCAGCTTTTCTGAACATCTCCAGCATGGTGGCATTTTTGGAAGCCAGGCCGCGAAGGCGGTCATTGGGAATGGTGATGACCGTATCGGCAATTTCCCGGATGATTTCAATGCCCTCCTCAGCCTGCATGTTTCTTTTTTTCCCTTCAAAGGAAAAGGGTTTGGTCACCACTGCGACCGTAAGTGCGCCCAGTTCCTTGCAGATATCCGCGACCACAGGAGCGGCTCCTGTTCCTGTGCCGCCGCCAAATCCGGCTGTGATGAACACCATGTGACTGTCCTTGAGGGCATTGCGTATGGATTCCGCACTTTCCATGGCTGCCTCACGCCCCACCTGGGGATTGGCTCCTGCGCCCAAACCTTCGGTCAGTTTGTCTCCTATCTGAATTTTGTTCGGGGCTCTGGACATTTCAAGGGCCTGCATATCGGTATTGGCCACAATGAAAGTCACCCCGCGGAGATCGGAATCGATCATATTGTTGATGGCATTCCCGCCCGCACCACCAATACCAATTACTTTTATTTTCGCTGTGTTGCTGTTAGTGTTTTCGACATAGCTGAACATGGCTTCCCACCTCCTGAAAGAATGAAAGGGCTCTTGACTTCTTTATATCTATCTGATTTTTCTGTGATGGTCAAATTATATCTTTAAACCATTTCTTCATTCGGCTCACAATTCTGGCAAAAAGATTGGCATCCCTGATTCTGCCGATTTTTTTTCCGCTCTGGTTGCGCGCGCCGAACAGCACCAGTCCGACTCCTGTGGCATACATGGGATTGTTGACCACATCCACAAGCCCCCCAATGTTTTTGGGTCTTCCCAGCCGGGCAGGGAGCTGGAAGATGGATTCCGCAATGCCGATCACACCGTCCAGCATGGAGGATCCCCCGGTCAGAACAATGCCGGAATTGATGGAATTCTCCATCCCTGCCCGGTAAATCTCCCGCTGAATCAGGGTGAATATCTCCTCCATGCGGGGTTCCAGAATTTCCGCGAGCACCTGACGGGAGAGTTTGCGGCTGTTCCGGCCGCCCATTCCCGGCACATCAATATAGTCATCTCCTTTTATTTTCCGGGAAAAGCAGGTTCCATACTGTTTTTTGATCTTTTCCGCTTCCGCAAGCGGAGCGCGAAGGCCCAC
>CAZDIU010000179.1:0-11224 GCA_964505535.1 uncultured Desulfobacterales bacterium
GGGCATTTTCCCGCGCACTCCGGGTGGTGCAGTCCATGAAAAGTACAGCCCGCAGAATGGGATGCAGACGGCATCCGAATGATTCCCGCTTTTTCCAGTCCCCAAAGGTTTTTCCAAAACGGGAGGCCGGAACCACATGCTCCCATTCCACCACAGTTGCCCTCTGGCCTTTGCCGACATTGCATCTGACTTTTTTGTTTTTGCCAAAAGCGCAGCCGCAGTAGAAGGTGGTTCTGTTGCCTTCATATATCTCATTGAGAAGGAGTTCCCTGACTTCACTGAAACTTTCATACCGGGTATTGCTTTTTCTCTCACCGCATCCGCAGAGCAGAAGCAGAACTGCAATTATGCACACTCTTTTCATGATACCGCACCTTTTTTACTGTAAACTGAAATACCGTCTGTTAAGAATCTGATATGCTTCTTCCTGTCTGAATTTTTTCAGTTCCCCGGAAAAACGCTCAACCGTCTCTTTGGAAACTCTGTTTTTGCTGAAGATCAGATACAGCCCGTCTGATTTGATCGGTTTGTTTCTGAGGGGAATTATTTTGTTGAGTTTCAGTTCGTTCACCAGATGATACCCGTTTCCCAGCTCAGCAGCCACATAATCAATCCGGGACCTATTGAGTTTGCGGAAATTTGTTTCATCATCCGTAACCTCTTCAATTTCGGCATATTTTTCAATAAAATCCAAAAATTCAGATGTATAGCTGTAGCCTCTGACCACCCCTATCCGCTTTCCCCTCAAATCATCAAAAGAATCAAATTTCAGACCGTCCTCTTCTCTCACCCACAGAACCCACGGCGACTGTATAAGCGGTTCCTCCGGATACCAGGCAAAATTTTCCCGCTCTTTTGCATAATTGGCGGAAAACAGAGCATCGGTCTGTCCTTTTTCCATCATCGTAATGGCACGTTTCCAGGGATAGACTTTCAGACTGCTGATTTTTATGCTCATTCTTTCCAGAACAGTTTTCACAAGTTCGGTACTGAATCCGCTGATGTTATCGTTTTCAACTTTCTGGTAAGGCGGCCATTCATCGCAGATGATATCCATTTCCTGCGCAAAGGGTATATCGGTACTCAACGCGATACAAGCTATACAAATGATCGTCCATGCTGCTAATTTCAAATTTCTCATAAATCTCCTTTTTTGTGAATCAAATCCAGTGTCCATCATTTTTGATTCCTCTCCTGAAAATGAATCAGAACTCAACTGCCCTGTCTCTGAGGGGTAGAGGCTTAAATCCGTTGAAAATTCCCCTCCTCCGCCGGGAGGGGAGACAGCCATCAACGGATTTGGCCCACTACCCTCTGAGGGGAATCTCAACATATAACTTATAGCAGATCATCTGCAAAATTCAAACCGGAAACATTGCATACCCTGGAGAGAGTCATCAGTGATGTCCGGTCAGGTTTTTGAATCAGATTTTTCTCTCTCAGTTCTTTGATGAATATTTGACAAATATAAGAGCAATTTTCCAACTGGTTTGCCGGAGTTCATTCTGCACCGCTGGGGAAAGCTGTCTGGTTTTTTCCTCCGTCTGACATAAATTTTTGACAGAATCTGCCTGAATAAATAGAAAAAAATCAAAGAAAAAATAATTGCGTATGCAAAGAACTGACCGGAGATTACTGACCGGGTATCACTTATTTCTTGACAAATAATAGTACATTTATATAAATGTACTATTACACTATTCCATAATGTATTATCAAAGACTGAGTGGAAAAGGCTGTTCGGATTGGGGACACAGGTTTTCGCCCTGCGGAGGCGAAGAAACATATTCTTTCAGATACATCAGCAGGAAAGGAAAATTAAGATGAACAGGGAAAAGATTAACAAAGGTTTTGCAGAAATGTTCAAAAACGGCGTTATCATGGACGTCACCAACGCGGATCAGGCAAAAATTGCAGAAGATGCGGGAGCCTGTGCAGTCATGGCCCTGGAACGGGTTCCATCGGATATCCGAAAGGATAACAAAGTTGCCCGCATGAGTGATCCGGCCATGATCGGGCAGATCATGAAAGCTGTTTCCATACCGGTCATGGCCAAAGTCCGGATCGGACATTTTATGGAAGCTCGGATACTCCAAGCCCTGGGAGTGGATTTTGTTGATGAAAGTGAAGTCCTGACACCCGCGGATGACAGCCGCCATGTGGATAAGAAAGAATTTTCAGTTCCCTTTGTGTGCGGTGCGCGCAATCTGGGGGAAGGGCTGCGGCGAATTCATGAAGGCGCTGCCATGCTCCGCACCAAAGGGGAGGCCGGAACAGGAAATGTGGCCGAAGCTGTCCGGCATATGCGGATGATTAACCAGGAAATCGCTCAACTGCGCGGCATGGATGAAAAGGCCATGAATGAAAAAGCCGCGGAATACCGGGTTCCGCTTTCCCTGCTGAAGGAAACCTGCAAACTCGGACGCATTGCCGTTGTGAATTTTGCCGCGGGCGGTATTGCCACGCCTGCGGACGCTGCCATGATGATGGCGCTGGGGGCTGACGGTGTTTTTGTGGGCTCCGGCATTTTCAAATCCGAAAATCCCCCCAAAATGGCCCATGCCATTGTGAAAGCTGTGATCCATTACGATGATCCGGCCACACTCGCGGAACTGTCCAAGAACCTCGGAAATCCCATGATCGGGCTGGAGAATGCCTCTCTCAGCATCCGGATGGCTGAACGGGGAATATGAATACAGGGAGTTCTGTTTTTGCCCGAAACAAAAAAACAGGAACAGGGAGGGTGCAGATTGCTGCACCTCATCCCTGCGGATACTGAACAGTTGAAAGGAAAAATGATATGTGCGTAGGTCTGCTGGGTCTGCAGGGAGCTTTCCGGGATCATATTCCTGTTCTGAAAATACTGGGAGCCGAATTCCGGACGGTAAGAAAGCCGGATGATCTGGACAGGGTGGATCGCATGATTCTGCCGGGCGGAGAGAGTACGGTCATGGGAAAATTCCTGAATGAATTCGGCATAACAGGAGTTTTGCAGGACAAAATCCGCATGGGAATGCCGGTGTGGGGCATCTGCGCGGGCAGCATTCTGCTTGCAGACAGGGTTGACGGATACCCTGGGGTTCTGCGGGTTCTGCCTGCGGAGATCCAGCGGAACGCGTATGGACGTCAGTCGGCCAGTGGCATGAAAGAGATAAGTGTTCCGGTATTCCGGCATTCCACTTTTCCGGCCATATTTATCCGTGCGCCCCGTTTTTTTTCTCTGGGAGAGGGGGTGGAAGTGTTTGCCTTTTGCGGAAATGATCCGGTTTTTGTCCGCCGCGGAAACGTGATGGCCACCACTTTTCACCCCGAACTGACCGGAGAGCCAGTCTTCCATGAATATTTCCTTGGAATGTAATACCCTTTCCCGAATCTGACGATGGCACAGGCATTCTGACAGATTTTCTGTGCATTTTGCAAGACATTCATTATCATTCTTGATATTTCCCTTATATTGTGAGACAATAAAATATTTGACTGCAATGGATTCCGGAAGTTGTGCCGGGATTGCCGGGCATCTGTTTTTTTGCTGTCCGGCGTTCCGGTAAACCGCCATGATTTGCAGCCATAAAAAACCATGAACCGCCTGCCGATTTTGTCTCAGCAGGTTTTCATATAAAATAACGGGCAATGGGTTAACCGGCTGATGGATTACGGAGATTATCGCCCCTCCCTGAGAGAGAGGAATTGTCAGCGGATTTCACCCACTGCCAAACAATGACCGTGATTTGGAGGAAATTGCAATAATGGACCAGAAATATGATCCCAAAACCATTGAAGCCCGATGGCAGCAGCACTGGGAAAAAAACGGGATATTCAAAGTGACCGAGGATCCGGCAAAGGAAAAATACTATCTGCTGGAGATGTTTCCCTATCCCTCCGGCAAGATACATATGGGGCATGTGCGCAACTACACCATCGGCGATGTGGTGGCACGTTACAAACGGATGCGGGGATTCAATGTGCTTCACCCCATGGGCTGGGATGCGTTCGGAATGCCTGCGGAAAACGCAGCAATAGCCAACAATACCCATCCTGCCCGGTGGACCTATGAAAACATTGATTATATGCGCAGCCAGTTGAAACAGCTTGGTTTTTCCTATGACTGGGATAGGGAGGTTGCCACCTGCAAACCTGAATATTACCGGTGGGAGCAGTGGCTGTTTCTGAAAATGTATGAAAAAGGCATGGCTTACCGCAAAGAATCTTTTGTCAACTGGTGCGAACCCTGTCAGACCGTGCTGGCAAATGAGCAGGTGGAGGCAGGCATGTGCTGGCGGTGCGGCAAACCGGTGCGGCAGAAAAAACTCTCCCAGTGGTTTTTCCGCATCACTGATTACGCGGAGGATCTGCTGGTTCACTGCGATCAGTTGCCGGGCTGGCCTGAAAAAGTCACGACCATGCAGAAAAACTGGATTGGCAAGAGTTTTGGTGCGGAAATCCGATTTGCTGTGGAAAATTCCAAAGAAATCATCACCGTGTTCACGACACGGCCTGACACCCTGTTCGGCGCAACCTTCATGTGTCTGGCTCCGGAGCATCCTCTGGTAAGCGTGCTGTCTGCCGGAACCGCGCAGGAAAAGGCTGTGGCCGAATTTGTGGATCGCATGGCCCTGCAGGATCGTTCGGACAGGGCTTTGGAAAATTATGAAAAAGAAGGTGTTTTTACCGGAGCCTGCTGCATCAACCCGGTCAGCGGCAGGAAAATGCCGGTTTACACAGCCAATTTCGCGCTGATGGAATACGGCACAGGCGCGGTCATGTCGGTTCCCGCTCATGATCAGCGGGATTTTGATTTTGCCAAAAAATACGGCATGGACATCATTGTGGTGGTCAAACCCGAAGACAAAGATTTGAACTCGGCCACAATGAAGGAAGCCTATGCAGAGCCGGGCATTATGGTGAATTCCGCACAGTTTGACGGCATGAGCAATGAAGAGGCCAAAGATGCCATTGTGAAATTTCTGGAAACCAAAGAAATGGGCAGAAAAACCGTGAGTTTCCGGCTCCGGGACTGGGGCATTTCCCGGCAGCGGTACTGGGGAGCGCCCATTCCCATGATTCACTGTGAAACCTGCGGCATTGTGCCGGTTCCGGAAACCGATCTGCCCATCGTTCTGCCCGAAGATGCCAATCTGCTGGAAGGCGGACGATCTCCTTTGCATACGCTGGATTATTTTGCCAAAGCCGAATGCCCCAAATGCGGACGCAAGGATGCGCGGCGGGAAACCGATACCATGGACACCTTTGTGGAATCTTCCTGGTATTTTGACCGCTACTGCAGTCCAAACTGCAATACGGGCATGTTTGATCGAAAGGCTGTGGATTACTGGATGCCCGTGGATCAGTATATCGGGGGCGTGGAACACGCCATTCTCCATCTGCTCTATTCCCGGTATTTCACCCGTGTTCTCAACGATATGGGACTGATCGGATGCAAGGAACCCTTTACCCGGCTTCTGACCCAGGGCATGGTGTGCAAGGAAACCACAGCCTGCCCCCAGCACGGTTTTCTTTTTCCCAGTCAAGTCAACTGGAAAGACGGAAACCCGGAATGCAGTCTGTGCGGCAGTCCGGTGACAATCGGCCGTGTGGAAAAAATGTCCAAATCCAAGCGCAATGTCATTGATCCCAATGCCTTATTGAAAGAATACGGCGCGGATACCACAAGGCTTTTCTGTCTGTTTGCAGCTCCGCCGGAGCGGGATCTGGAATGGAGCGAGCAGGGCGTGGAAGGCAGTTTCCGCTTTCTCAACCGGGTCTGGCGTCTGACGCTGGACTGGCAGGAGGATATAAAAACAGTAAAATCCTATGATGACAGCCCGGAAAAACTGGATGAGACTCTTCGGGATTTGTACCGGAAAATCCATGAAACCATCCGCAAAGTGACCAATGACATTGAAGACCGTTTCCGCTTCAACACAGCCATCAGCGCGGTCATGGAACTGGTCAATCTGATGTATGGCGTGGAAAGGGAGAAAAAAACAGCACAGACCGCAGCAGTCATGCGTCTGGGCATTGAATCCTCGGTGCGTCTTCTTTCGCCGATGGTTCCGCATTTTGCCGAAGAGATATGGGCGGAACTGGGGCATAAACAGAGTATTCTGCTCAGTCCCTGGCCCGAATTCCGCAAAGATGCGCTGGCAAAAGAGGAAATCACCATTGTGGTGCAGGTCAACGGCAAACTCCGAAGCCGCTTTGATGTGAGTGCTGATGCTGATGAGGAAACCATGAAACAGATCGCACTTGCCGATGAACGGGTGCAGAAATTCATTGAGGGAAAACCCATCCGCAAGGTGATTGTGGCAAGAGGCAAACTGGTGAATATTGTGGTGTAAGTACGAAGAGTTGCTGTTATACGCTGTTGTCTGTGACCATACCAAAACCCTAAAGGTTTTAAAAACCTTTAGGGTTTCAGAGGAATGAATACCAACTTCTGTTTTGATTTTATTTGGTAAACAATTGCTTATAACCAGATATGGAGGATTCAAATGGATGATGAGAAAACCAAAGAATTTGCTTGGCATACAATGGCACTGTTTCAATTTATGCAAGCTTATCTTCGTGCCTGCGAAGATGAACCAAATTTATCAGTTAAAGCTCTTTATAATCGTTTTTGTAAGGAGCGTTTAAAAGGTAGTTATGAACCACCAAGACACTTGGCTTTTATTTGCCTGGGGGCTGATTGCACTCCCGAAAGAAACATTCTTTGACGATATAAAATATGTGAAATTTCAATCTCTCCCATCAAATATATGGGGCAAATGGGACATTGAAATTTGGGATAATGAAAACACTCTTAAAAATTTTGTCCGGCATGTAAGGAATTCACTTAATCACGGGCGATTTTCAGAGACAAATCTCCAATATACTTTTGAAGACAGACTAAATGACAAATCTCCAATCAATTTTCGTGTCCATACGGACTATGAGTCAATATTACGATTCGCCATATCATTGGGTGATGGATATATGATGGATAAATGGCCGAACTGAATTGGTTGATAATCCTGATTTCAGTGAACTCACAAAGCCCGCCGCTGACTTCTTGATTAGACAGGATAAAACAGACAGGCGAAATGTCTCTTGATGAAATACTGTCAAAAAAGCATTACAAAAGGACATGTCATAAAATGTCAGAAACACATACCTATATCAGAACAAAAGTGGATGTACGGTTAAAAGAAGAATGCGAAAGAGTTTTTCACCAGCTTGGTTTGACAACTGCTGAGGCCATTCGCATTTTTTTGTCACAGGTAAAAATTCGCAGAGGACTGCCATTCCGTATAGAACTTTACCCTCAAACTGAGGAAAATGACGATTTGTTACTCCCAAATGAGATTCGTCAGGCTGCCATAGAGACAATATATGAAGACTAAACCGGGCGAGGTTTATCGCGTTGACCTTGGGATAAAAGGAAAAGTGCGTCTTATGGCTGTCGTTTCAAGAGAAGACACAGATGCTCCGAGAGCCCTGAGCATCTGCGCTCCGATTACCACTTCATATCGGGGAAGCAAATACGAAGTCGAAATCGGAAAACAAAAATTTCTCAGAGACAAAAGCTATGTCAATGTTCAGGGTTTGCAGGCTGTTCAACATCATGAATTATTGGGGCCAATTGGGAAGCTTGATAAAATTACAATGGAAGCGATTAAATCCGCATTGAAATATACTCTGGAGCTTGATTGATTATACAGTTCAGGATTTATGCGGTTGAATTTTAACATACTGATTTTTATGGAAGTGAATGTTGCATTGTGCAGAATTGTCTTTTTAAAAATCAGACAGTTGAAAAATCAACTGGGTAACTCCCGCAGTTTTAAAAAAATGTTTATACCAACGATCAATTTTGTTTTATGAAGGACTTATATGAAAAAAAAAATCATCGTATTCATTCCGGTTTTCCTTCTCCTGTCCGCGTGCGGCTACCGCTTTGCGGGCGGCGGAAAACTCCCTTTTGACATTCAGACCATATATGTGGAAATTTTTCTGAACAGGACAGCAGAAACCGGGGCAGAGGTGGCGTTTGCCAATGATATGAGTTATGAATTCTCCCGGAACGGTTATAACATTGCTGACCGGGAAAAGGCTGAGGCTGTGCTCAGCGGGGAGATTTCATCCATCAGTGTCAGCACGGCTTCCCGCAGAGGGCAGATCACCTCACTGGAACGGCGGGTTACAGCCACGGTAAACATACGGATCACAGACAAAAAGGGAAAGGAATTGCGGAATCTGTCAGGCATATCCGCAAGTGAGGTCTTTTCGGTGACATCGGAAAGCAGTACCGATGACTACAACAAACAACTGATCCTTAAACGCATCTCCCGAAGGATTGCCGAAGAGACATACGCACGTCTGTCAGACGAATTCTGAGTTACTTTCTGTTCACCTGTCTGTCTGCACAGCACGGGCATCCCTATGAAATGAAACACCGGAAGGACATGCCATGTCCTTCCGGCAATATGTCACATCATCGGATCGGGGGAGACAGTGCGATTTCCCTGTGTCATCAGGCCGAAAGGGTATTCACCAGTTTGGCAAGGCGGGAAATTTTGCGGGACGCTGTTCTTTTGTGGATGATGCCTTTTTTGGCGGCCTTGGCGATGACGGACTGAGCTTCCGTAAGTTTTGCCATGGCAGCTTCCTGAGTGCCCTCCACCACAACCTGGCGTACATTTTTGGTTACAGTCTTGACCCGGGTTTTTGCAGCCCGGTTGCGGGCATTCCGCAGCTCACTCTGACGAGCGCGTTTTATTGCCGATTTATGGTTTGCCAACTTGAATCACTCCTTTCTGTGTCTTCATTCAAAAGCGGATAACATTAAAATCCGGTTTATTTTCTTACATCCTGAACCTTCTCTTATACAGAACTGAATGAAAAAAGTCAAGCATATTGTGAGTCAGGAAATGGATAATTCTGATCCGGCAGCGCAGAGAGCCAGGGCTTTCAGAATGAAAATTTATCATAAAAACATTGGAAACAGTCCGAGTTCATATTTGAAATTCAAGAAAAAAATTTTTCCCATCTGTTAGGTTCTGTTGACATTTTTATAACATGCTGAATTTTCTCGTTCCCACGCAAAGCGTGGGAACGAGAGGAAATGTCAACAGAACCTACATCCGCTGATCAGTAAATATAATAATTTTAAAATTTTTTCTGTATCATGGTATGAAAAAAAATTGACATTCATGTTATTATACCGATTCCCCATTGAAAATATACTCATAACCAGGGAAAAAGAAGTTTTCGTGTGTTCAAAAAACCGGATTTTTCGGAAAAATCCGGTTTTCTGAAAAACTTTATGCCTGAAAAATTTATGTTTCAGATCAATGGGGAATCGGTATTAATTCCCATTTAAAGGGGAAAACCCGGAACCGCACTGAACAGCCCCCCACCGGAGGTGGGGTATTTTCAACGGATTTGAACCACTGCCAACTGGGGAAAATACTGTCTCTTTGCCACAAATCCAAAAATTTTGTTTTGACAAAATACTGAATGCAAATTATGATAAAAAGTTTAAACTGTCTGATGGTGCAAAAACCCGCCTCTCCTTTTAAGGGAAGAGGAAGTTCTTAAAATACCGGACTGTCCGGATGCCGGGTTTCAGGTGTCAGGAAACAAAAACTGAAACCCGAACACTGAAACCTCAGAACGCAAAACCGGCACATCAGCAGTTTCCAAATCCCTGAACAATCAGATTTTTGCAATACACGGAAATTTTTGGAGTCACTGACAGCCTTGGGCTGGGATTAAAAGGATTATGGAATTTTTTCTTTGTGTTATCGGGATGGTCATGTTTATTGAGGGGTTTCCCTATGCCGCATTTCCGGCCCGAATGAAAGAATGGATTAAAACAGTCATGGAAATGCCTCCGGGCACACTCCGGGGCTTTGGTCTGCTCATGATGCTGACCGGGCTGCTGCTGGTGTATGCGGCAAAGGGGTGAGCATGTATTCCCTTTCGGATTACGCATATGATCTTCCCGAAGAGCGGATCGCACAGGAACCTGTACCGGGCAGGGACAGATCACGGCTTTTGGTGGTGAATCGGCAAAACGGGAGGCTTTCCCATCACATATTTTCCGAACTGCCGGAATTTCTGCTGCCCTCGGATCTGCTGGTCATCAATGACACAGAAGTGATTCCCGCACGTCTTTACGGGCAGAAAGCCACAGGCGGCAAAGCGGAAATCCTGATTCTCAATTACCGAGGCCAACAGCATCAGCGCGATGAGACTGGCGGAACTGTCTGTGAATGTCTGATCAAAACGGCCAAACGCCCTGTACCCGGCACACGCATTTTTTTTGATGCAGAACTGGAAGCCGAAACCCTGGCTTTCCATGACGGGGTTCACACGGTACGCTTCATCTGCCCGGAAAATTTTGAAAATGTTCTGACCCGTATCGGAATCATGCCCCTGCCGCCCTATATTCGGCGAAACGGCTGCCAGGCTCCCTGTGATGACCGCAGCACGTACCAGACCGTATACGCATCCCAAAAAGGGGCAGTTGCCGCGCCCACTGCGGGACTGCATTTTTCCGATACTCTTCTGGAAAAAATCCGGGCTGCGGGTGTGCGAATTGCAAAACTTACACTGCATGTGGGATACGGAACCTTTGTGCCGGTCAGAGTCTCGGATATCCGGGATCATGCCATGCATTCGGAATGGTATGCCATCTCCCCTGAAACAGCGGATGCCGTGAATGAAACCCGTGCTGCCGGCGGACGGATCATAGCGGTGGGAACCACCTCTGTCAGAACCCTGGAATATGCCGCGGATGAAAAAGGCCGTGTGCGTGCAGAAAGCGGGAACTGTGATCTGTTTATTTATCCGGGCTACCGTTTCCGGGTTGCGGATGCCATGATTACCAATTTTCACCTCCCTGAATCCACCCTGCTCATGCTGGTTTCAGCCTTTGCCGGAAGGGACAGGATTCTGAATGCCTACCGGATTGCGGTGCAGGAGAAATACCGTTTTTACAGCTACGGCGATGCCATGCTGATTGCCTGAGGAGAATAATTCTATTTTTATATTGACACAGCGGATCTTTTTTTTTATAAATACAGGATTTCATCAAAGACAGGAGTGTTAATCGTGAAAAAATATACATACAGTGCAAAGCAGTCAGATATTGGAGACAAATGGTGGATTGTGGATGCAGAGGGCATGGTGCTGGGCAGACTGGCCACTGTGATAGCATCCCGCATCAGAGGAAAGCATAACC
>CAZDIU010000180.1:0-11042 GCA_964505535.1 uncultured Desulfobacterales bacterium
AGAGCCCTGTAACGAGAGAAGAGGGGAATTTTTAAAGAACTTAACAGCCCTGCTTCCTTAAGGGAGGAGAGTTTTCTGCGGGGCGGGTCTGAAACCCGCCCCTGCAATTTTTTTCAGCGGATTTATCCCGCTGCACAATCATGAAATCAGCTTTTCCAGATCACTGATGAGCGCCCTGACTTCAGACTGGCTGAATTCCAATACGGCTTTTCCGCCTCCGGGATGGGCCAGGGTGAGAGCAATTCCCTCTTTTTTCTTTTCCGCCTCCCAACGCTTTCCCCGCGGGAAAACCGCGGATGGGGCCAGCCATTCATCCGGACGGAATTCGGCTATCTGGATCAGCACACCGAATGCGTCTCTGGGATGAATGAAAAGTTCCTTCCAGGCCGGATCGCTGTCCCGAAAACCGAAATAAGGGATTTTCATTTCTTCCAGGCGTTTTTTTGCCGCAAGAATATCCGGAGTTTCAAAGGTGATATGGTGAACCCCGCCGGATCTGTTTTTCAGAAAACTGTCCAGAAAACTGCCCGGGGCGGTCGGCGTAAGGATTTCCAGCCGGGACAGATCTCCGGCAGAGAGAATCTGCCAGGAATATTTCAGGCGATCATCCGATCCGGACGCGCCCGGAATGATGCCTGTCACTTTCTGGAAAAAATCCATTGCCTTCTGTCTGTCCAAAACTGCAAGGGATACATGGTCAATACGGGAAATCATAATCGCATCCTTTAAAATGAACAATTGCGGAGGATAAAAAACACCAGCACACTGAAACCGGCATTTTTACCTGATGACATTGTTTACCAGTCCCAGAGCATCCCGGTTATATTCCAGTCCGTATTCCCCAGCTTTTTTCAGATCCAGGGTAATATCCGAACCGGCAGGAAACTGGACACGGTCTTCCGGTTTTTTTCCGGAAATCAGTTCCTGGGCAATGCCTGCGGCCTGACGGCCAATGGTGGGTTCATCAACTGCCACACTCAGCACCGCTCCCAGTTCCACAAACGCACTGTGATAGGTGAATACCGGCATTCTGCTTTCCTGACAGGTCTTGAGAATATCGTAAAGAAACTGCTTTTCCGGCATGACCATGGGATCCGGTATCAGCCACAAAGCCTTTGCCTGAGATGCCAGTTCCTTTGCACCGGGAAGGATGTCTTTTGGTCCGGAAACTGTTCTGCCCACAATTTCAATCCCCAGTTCACGGGCCTGCTCAGCCGTGTCCTTAAACCATTGCAGGGTGTATTCTTTACTGTACAGGATGCCGATTTTTTTCACTTCCGGAAAAATTGACCGGAACATGTAAATGGGCATTCTGGCGTTGAGTTCATTGGACACACCGTATGCCTTTGGAGAAAGGGGCAGACGCTGCCAGTTGATGAGAGAGGAAAAAACGGTCGGTGTATCTTCCAGATACCGGCTGCACAGGGAATAGGCTTTTGCCCCGATGCAGTAGACCAGATCCGCGCCAACAGCCCGGAGTTCCTTTTCTCCGATATCCTGCAAACCCAGATCAATTTCCCTGACCGGCATGGCAACACTTTTTTTGAATTCCTCCTGAACCGTCCGGTATTTCTCCACAGATGCATTGGAGCTGATCAGCAGAATGATGGGTGATTCTCCCCCATACACCATGCCCGCGGAGAAAAAGGAAAACAGGAAAAGGGGTATCAGGACAGTATATGGATTTTGTTTCATATATTTCACTTAGCCCTCCAGTTTTGAATTGTCCGACGGTTCAACCGGCTCCCATCCATCCAGATCCAGCATTTTGACAATATCCGCTCCCCCAGGCTGTTTCGGCATTTTCTGTATCAGTTGCACCAGATTCCGGGCATCCTCTGCAAAAGACCGGGGCGCTGCCAGAATCAGGAGCATGGATTCGCGGCCTGTGCCAATGATTTTCATTTTCCTGTGAAGAACCGGATCTGTGGCTTTCAGACTGTCCAGGGTGTTTTCAGCAATCAGCGCGGATTTGGACATATCAAACCCCACAGACATCAGCGCGTCAATGTCTTTGGGCACAGTCAGTATCCTGACGGAATCCGCTGCTGTTTTATCTCCAAACATCCCCAGAAGCTCACTCCGGGTATAGTCCTGGCTGCCGGCTGATGCCACCGGCCCTTTCCGGAGAATAGCCTGCCCCGCGGATTCGGACGCAGCCACCAGAATCCGTTTCTGGTATTTTTTCCCCTGACGCACACCGGCCAGCAGAGGAGTCAGGGCATACTCGTTTCTGATTCTGCTGAAATGCCAACTGGACAGCAGCAGAAGGCA
The DNA here is from genome assembly GCA_964505535.1 of uncultured Desulfobacterales bacterium. Taxonomy (GTDB): domain Bacteria; phylum Desulfobacterota; class Desulfobacteria; order Desulfobacterales; family Desulfococcaceae; genus JAABRU01. Next base: position 2,275 of record CAZDIU010000180.1, read on the forward strand.
GTTCTGCCTGCCCCGGATGTAATTTTCAAAGGTCTGCCGCTCGCTGAAAGGCTGGAATTCATAAGATCCGAATCGGGAAAGCCATGTGTCGAATTCCATCTTCAGGGATTTGAAATTGTTTATGTTCGTTTCCGAACTGTAAAAGCAGATCATGACCTTCTCCTGCCCTTCGGCAATGCCGGTATGCGCGGGAAGCAATATGCTGAGGCAGAGAAAGACGGCGGGAAGGTTGAGCCATCGCACCTGTTTTTTTTTGCATTCATTCATAAGCCAGTCCATGATGTTTGGGTATTGAAAATGTGAACCCAAAATTGAAGTTAAGGGAAATGAAACTTCTTACTGTACCGCCTGTGTCCAGGTGTCAGGTTTCGGGTGTCAGGGACAGACACTGAACACTGAAACCGGTATATCAGCAATTTTCAAATCCCTAAGAACGTAAGACGGGTCAGTTGAAAAACAGTTTTGCAGCATCCGCTTTCTGCTGATCCGGAACCCGCAGGAAAGGAGCAGATCAGCCGGATGTTCAAGAGATAAAAAAGCCGGTTTTTTTATCGCGGGGCAAAAAGCTGTTCCGCAGGCCGGTAATAACCTTCCAGATTGATCAGCCAGTAGGCTTCAAAAACCACATTCCGGCTGTTAAAGGAGATGACTTCCTGTTTCTTCAGCGAGGCATAGATCAGATCAAAATGATCCGGGCTTTTCAGGTTGTAGATCATGGCGGCATGTCCGTCTTTCAGTACCATCAGATCTCCGTTTCTCAGAGATTCCTGCCGGATCGGCATGGTATGACTCATCAGCATTCTCATGGGCATGTACCCTGCAAAACGCAGTCCGGCCAGACTGGCCGCGTTTTCGTAAATCGAGCAAAGCAGATGGGAATTGTCCGCAGCCCCGGCCTTTTCCGGATCCCCGCCAAAGGTATAGGGCAGACCGATATACTGTTCCGCTGCTTCGGATATTCTGTTTTCAAAGGTTTGAGTGTGTTCCGTGGATACGTTTTCCGCAAAACTCTCTGCATGGCAGAGACACAGAAAAAAAAGGGACAGAATCATCTTGCATATTTTTGACAAAAAGATACACTGAATATATTTTATCATTGCTGCACCGTCTGAGCATTGTCCCGATACAACCTGGACAGGGTAGATGATCCCAAGTACTGTCTGAATAACACACAAAAAAATTTTTTTCAACAAACCAGTTGTGTTTTTCAAAATCTGCCAAAGCCGGAATAAGAGGGCAAACGGAAAGTTTGGCAGCCTGCTGCGGACTGATGCCTGCGAGCCTGTCAGATCAAATATGCGGAAAGGGGAAAAAATGGAATTGAATACGGGAACAAAGATACTGCTTGTGGAAGATTTTCAGGTCACACGCAGGATGGAAATCGGAACGCTGCGGGAACTGGGTTTTACACAGATTCTGGAAGCGGATAATGGCCGAAAGGCCATGGAACTGCTGCTGGAACATAAGGATACCGGTCTGATCATCAGTGACTGGAACATGCCGGACATGAACGGATATGATCTGCTGGTCTGGGTTCGGTCACAGGAAGAGTTCCGCTCGATTCCCTTTGTCATGATTACGGCCCAGGCCGAAAAAGAAAAAACACAAAAAGCATCAGATGCGGGTGTCAGCGCGTTTGTCACCAAACCTTTTTCCTCTGAGGAACTGCGCCTGGCTCTGAAAGATATACCCGGAGCGGAAAAAACGGAAAAACATGAAAAGAAACCCGCAGGAAAAGGCATGGAAAAAGTCCGCCTGCGTGTGGGGCATATCCAGATCACGGATCATCTGGTGCTGGGTGTTCTCAAACATATGATTGAAATGGGCGAATACAGTCCCCGTTATTTTGATCTGGAAACTGTATGCATGTCCGGCTGGAATCCGGTACTGAAATCCCTGGAGGACGGAGAGACAGATGCAGCCCTTGTTCTGGCTCCCATTGCAATGGATCTGTTTCATTACGGGGTTCCCATCCGGCTGACGCTTTTTGCACACAAAAACGGCAGTATCTGCGTGAAAAGCAAACGAACCGAAAACCCTTTTTCGCTGCGCAGGTATTTCAAAAACAAAATCTTCTATATTCCGCACATGCTTTCCATCCACCATATGCTTTCCAGCATGTTTTTCCGGGAAATCGGGCTGAAGGCCGGGCTGGTGGGCAACAGGGATCTGGATGTCATTTTTGAGGTGCTTCCGCCTGTGCAGATGCCGGAGTTTCTGGAAATTTCTGAGGAATCCTGCGGATTTATGGTTGCACAGCCTGTCGGGGCAAAAACCATTGCGGACGGCGGAGCCGAACTCCTGTTTCTTTCGGGTGAACTGTGGGAGTATCATCCCTGCTGTGTGGTGGCCATACAGGAAAAAATGATTGAAAAGCATCCGGATGCTGTGCTGGAATTTACGGAAATGATGGTCAGAGCGGGAATGTTCATTGAGCAGAACCCGGAAAGCGCTGCCCGGATTGCAGTGGATTTTCTTGATCCTGAGGAGGAACTCCGGCTCAGTATTCCCATGCTTGCAGGCGTTCTCAGCGAACCCTGCGGCATCAAAACCGATGATTTGTATCCGGTTGTGGAGGATCTGGACACAATGCAGCGTTACATGAATGAAAAAATGGGTATCGGAAACCTGGTGGATTTGGAAAAGTTTGTGGATACCCGTTTTGCGGATTTGGCATGTCCGAAAACCCAACGCCATCTGTCCGTGCTGCATGATCCCTCTGCTCTGGTGCAGAAAATCATGAGCCGAACACTGAGGAATGATCCCCCGGAGATATGAAAACATTGATGATCCCGCAAAAAGTCAAAAATCCTGTCACTCCGGTGAAAGTCGGAGTCCATAATATCAATTCTCCATTGATCTGAAACATAACTTTTTCAGGCATAAAGTTTTTCAGAAAAACCGGATTTTTCGGAAAAATCCGGTTTTCTGAACTTTCAGGAGTGAGGCAACTGTTTGTTTTAACCGTCATTCCCGCGCAAGCCGGAATCCAGTGTTTTCAAAGAGTTCCGGATACCGGCTTTCGCCGGTATGACGGAAGTGCGTAACATCAGTGAATAACATTGATGATCCCGCAAAAAGCCGGAAATCCCGTCACTCCGGTGAAAGCCCAATGCCGTTGCCGTAAGGCAACGGCATTGGGTTTGGAACTGCAGTCTTTGCGGGCTTTGCCAAACTTTCAGTTTGACTCTCCATAATTTTCTTAAGGAAACGGCATTGGTGCGTATGCTGAATTCATGGTCAGTAAAGTTCAAAATCAGAATCTTTGACCGGATCTGACCGGTTCTGCTCGTCCAGATCAATGCCGGACTGTTTTGCAGGTGAAAATCCTTCTTTGTATCCGCCATGCTGCTTCTCGGCAGTTTTTCTGTCACTGAGATGCATGATCCTGTATCCGGAATGATGCCTTTTTTCATCCCCATATTCCCTGTGCTCTTCATCCCTTTTCCCGTGTCCGTTCCTTCCGTACCTGGTTTCATCCACTTTGAAAAATGAGACTGTTCTGTGCAGATATTCGGCCTGATCTGCCAGATTCTCGGAGGTCGAGGCCATTTCCTCAGACACGGAGGTGTTCTGCTGAATGACCTGATCCAGTTGCTGAATGGCCTTGTTGATCTGTTCCGCTCCCGTATCCTGCTCGGCACAGGCTGCATTGATTTCCTGCACCAGTTCAGCAGTTTTGCGGATGTCCGGCACGATTTTTTCAAGCATTTCCCCTGCCTTGCGTGCAATGGCCACACTTGTGAACGAAAGAGCAGCGATTTCATTGGCAGAAATCTGGCTCCGCTCGGCCAGTTTCCGGACTTCGGAGGCCACAACAGCAAATCCCTTTCCGCTTTCACCCGCACGCGCGGCCTCGACTGCGGCATTCAGGGCCAGCAGATCTGTCCGGCGGGCAATATCCTCAATGACCGATATTTTCTGCGCGATATTTTCCATTGCCGCAACTGTTTCAGCCACGGCTTTGCCGCCTTCCTGTGCGTCTTCAGCGGATTTGCGCGCAATTTTTTCGGTCTGCATGGCATTGTCCGCATTCTGCCGGATATTGGAGGCCATCTGCTCAATGGATGCGGACACCTCCTCGGCAGCAGAAGCCTGTTCAGACGCTCCCTGAGACATTTCTTCAGCGCCCGCACTCAGTTCCTGACTGCCGGAGGCCACATTTCTCGCGGCTGTCTTGACATCAGCGACCACCGCGCGCAGTCCCTGCACCATTTCTTTGAGGGCATTGGCCAGCATTCCCACTTCATCCTTCTGATCCACATCAATGCGGGCGGTGAGATCCCCTTCCGCCACTTTTCTGGCAAACTCCACTCCTTTGATCATGGGATTGACAATGCTCCGGGTGATAAAAAATGCAATAAGGATTCCCAGAAACAGGGCAAAGACCAGACCGGAAATCATTGCGTTTGAGGCAGAGGAAAGGGCATTCACAGTTTCTGCGGCCACGTTCAGTGTATCCTCCACGCCTTTATCTGCTGTGGTTTTGGCTTCTTTCAGCACTCCATCCGCGGCAATCCCCCTTTTCCGGTCCAAATCCTCAAGCCTGAGCCATGCCTCCCGCAGAGTGTTCATGGCTGTCCGGTATTCTTCTGCAGCCCCCTTTATTTTGTCAATGGCTGCGATATTGCTGTCTGTCCTGGTGATTTTTCTGATTTCCTCAATTTTTTTATTCCCCTCACCAAACAGTTTTATCGCACTCCGCAGAAATTCCGGATCACGGGTTGCCTGTGTTTTGAAATTGGCCACACGGATTTCATTTATCTGAACCACGATCTCATTTATCACTGATATTTTCAGCAAACGTTCACTGAGTTCTGACTCTCCGGCCTTTGATGTGATCTCCTCTTTCATCATCCGGATTTGATCCCCAAGAAAATCAGAAGTGTTTTTCGTCAGTTCCTCTGCGGAACTGTCCATATCAGACCGCATTTTGGCTATTTTTTCATTTTCCTGCACAGTCTCATCCACCAGTTTTTCATATTCATCCATGGCCTGTTTCATATTTCTGAGAGATTCGGCCAGTTTCTCCAGATGCGGAGACTGCCGCTGGAGTTCTGCTGCACGTTCCAGATGTTCCTTGAGGGCTTTGAGAGATTCCCTGCCTTTTTCCAGATACCCCTTTTCCTGGGTCAGCGCGTATCCCCGTATCTCAAGTCTGGCATTCATCGCAGCCCGCTCTATTTCATTGGCCACCTCAAGCTCCGGTATGTATTCATGGGAAAGGATTCCGGCCTGAATCTTCACGCCCTTCATTTTCCACACAGCCAGACCGCCAAGCATACTGGCAATGAGGATCAGAATCCCGAACCCCATGCCGATTTTCACACTCAGACTGAAATTTTTCATCAAAACACCTCCTTATTCGTTTGAAGAAGAAACTGTTTCCCTGCCAACCCTTTTTCTCTCAGAGGGTGTTTGAAAAGTCTGCTCCCCCCTTTTGCAAAGGGAAGCAGGGGGGATTTTTTATGCACCCGCCCGGAAAATCCCCCTTAATCCCCCTTTAAAAAAGGGGGAAATGATGACCGGGAGATTTTTCAAACACGCTCTCATTGAAAAAAACAGCACTGTTTTTTTCCGGACATTCTTTTTGCCATGTTTTGTGTGTTTTGTCCAGCAAACCTTTTCAGGCAATCCGTATGAACATACAACTTGCACGGGAGAAGCAAGTGTGATATATTCAAAAAATTATGAAACAATATATCATAGATGAACTCAGATACCAGGATTTTGAGAAAATAAAAGCCTATCTGGATGAAAACTTCGGTGCATCCGGGGTGGATAATTTATACTGGATTCCTCTGAATCCGGAACTGCTTACTTCCCTGCAGGCGGAACATGCGGAGTGTCATCCCCTGTATTTTGCCCTGGAACTTACAGAAAACCGCGTGTCCTGCGAACTGCTGATTCGCACCAGGAAACGGATGCGCTGTGACTGCATGAGATATGCGGATCAGAATCAGCGCAACTGGATCATTGACTGTATGGATGCCATATTGGAGAAACTGGGCATCAGTATCTGAGGCAGGCGGGATTGGCTGAACCCGGAATTCCGGGAGCTGTTCAGCAGGTTCCGCACTCCGGATGCCAGCAATGCAAAGGACCGCAGAGAGGAACATGGCGATGCTGCAGCTCATTCCCCTGGGAGGACTGGGAGAAATCGGTCTCAACATGATGGTTGTGGAATACCGAGACACCCTGATCATTATTGATGCGGGCCTCATGTTTCCGGAAGATTACATGCTGGGCGTGGATCTGGTCATTCCCGACATGGATTATATCCGCCGGAACAAATCCAGGGTATCGGGAATTGTTCTCACCCATGCCCATGAAGACCATATCGGTGCGCTTCCCTTTCTTCTTCGCGAAATCAATGCTCCCGTGTATGGAACTCCCTTTACACTGGGGGTGGTCCGGAATAAACTGGAGGAGCATGATCTTCTGTTTCCGGCTGACCTGCGGGAAATCCGGCCCGGTCAGCGTCTGCGGATTGGCGAAACAGAAATGGACATTATCCGGGTGGGGCACAGCGTGGTGGATGGCATAGCGGTTGCCATCCGGACACCTGTGGGGCTGGTGATTCATACCGGGGATTTCAAAATCAGCCATACGGCCATTGATGACATGATGACCGATGTGAACAAATTTGCCCTGTGCGGAGAGGAAGGGGTCCTGGCCCTGCTTTCGGATTCCACCAATGTGGAAAAAGAGGGATACACCATCTCGGATCGGGAGATCGGGGAAAGTCTGCGGCAGATTTTTTCCCGGACCCAGGGCCGTACCATTGTGGCTCTGTTTGCATCCAGCATTTCCCGCATTCAGCAGATTGTGGATATTGCACGGGAACGGGACAGCAAGATCATTTTCAATGGCAGAAGCATTGAGGTGACAGCCCGGATCGCCAAAGAACTTGGGTATCTGCAAATTCCGGAAGGCATGGAGATTGATATTGAGGCTGTGGGGAATTTTCCGGATTCCCGCATCATCATCATCACCACCGGCAGCCAGGGGGAGCCCATGTCCGCTCTCGCCCGGATGTCAACCGGAATTCACAAGCAAATCCGGATACGCAGCGGCGACACTGTGATTCTTTCTTCCAAGTTCATTCCCGGAAATGAACGGGCCATCGCCAAGATCATCAACAATCTCTACCGCCGGGGAGCCAATGTGATTTATGAAAAAATATCGGCCATCCATGTATCCGGCCATGCGTTCCGCGAGGAACTGAAACTGATGATCAGTCTGACCCGGCCCCGTTATTTTATCCCCATTCACGGCGAATACCGGCATCTGGTGCTTCATGCACGGCTGGCCGAGGATATGGGCATTCCCCGCTCAAACGTGCTTCTGGCTGAAAACGGGCAGGTCATTGAATTTGACGAAAACGGAGGCCGTATCCGGGAAAGCATTCCAACCGGACGGATTCTGGTGGACGGGAAAGGGGTTGGGGATGTGGGCCGAAGCCTTCTGAAAGAACGCAGAGCCTTGTCTGAAGACGGGTTTGTGGCCGTGACCCTGGCCTTTGACGAGGAAACCGGCATTGTCATGTACGGGCCGGAAATCACTTCCCGCGGCTTTGTGTTTGAAAACGAAACCGGTCATCTGCTGGATGATGCCATCTGCGTGATTCTGGAGGCCATTGAGGATATCGGACCCGACACCAAAGACAGGATTGAGAAAATACGGGCAAGAATCCAGGGAGATCTGAGAAAATATTTTAATTTCACCATCCGGCGCCGTCCCGTGATCCTGCCCTTTATCGTGGAAGTGTGAAAACACTTTCAGAAAAACCGGGTTTTTGAGAAAAATCCCTGTTCTTTTCAGCAGTTTTTAACCAAATGCAGACCGGAATTGCAACACTTATACCAATGCTGTTTCCTTAAGTAAAAAATTCCCCTCCCCCGGCCGGAGGGGTAAGGGGAGGGGGAAAATGACAGTCTGCAATTCAATGACGTTTTCACCCTCCCCATGCCCCTCCCTCAAGAGAGGGGAGCCTTAAGGAAACGGCATTGACACTTATGCAACAGGCGGGTGATAAGACCGATTTCATGAACACAGCAGAACTCAAAGCAAAGCTCAAAAAAATCATTGTGCAGGAACTTAACCTCAGAGATATGGAACCCGAAGATATCAAAGATGATGATCTCCTCTTCGGTGAGACATTCGGTCTGGATTCCATTGATGCAGTGGAACTGGTGTTTCAGATCAAAGAGCATTTTGGCGTGGAAATCAGAAATATGAACGAAGGACGCCCGGCCCTGCAATCCGTGAGCACCCTTGCAGCATTCATTGAGAAACGGCTTGGCGCATGAAAAAACTCCCGCCTGTCCCCATCAGCGGAATGGGCTGTCTGTGCGCGGCCGGTCTGAATGTGAAAGAGTGCACAGATTTTCTTTTCAGAGGCAAACGCTTTCCGGCCCTGCCCAAATCATTTGCAGACTGCCAGTCCCTGACGCATCCGGTTTTTGAAATCACAGAGGATTTTTTTCAGGCTGCGGATTTTCAGCACAAAGAAGTCCCCCGCACCAGCGCGCTGGCCCTGACTGCCGCGGCTGAGGCCATCCGTGAAGCGGGAATTTCGCGGGAACTTCTGCGCCGGAAACGGGTGGGCGTATGTCTGGGAACCAATGTCAGCGGCGGCCTGAGCGGAAGATTTCTGGATCATTTCCGGACAGCGGAAAGCGATCCCTATGTTCTGCCGGTGCATCGCTATGGCGGAGGCAGTCCCGCTCTGCACATTGCCAGAGAATTCAGCCTGTCCGGGCCTT
>CAZDIU010000181.1:0-11033 GCA_964505535.1 uncultured Desulfobacterales bacterium
TTTTTCATGTCTTCAATGAACTGTTTTTCATGCAGATTGAGAGATACCGGTTTTACGCTGATACTGACAATGCCGGGGCGGATATGAATCAGCGGATGATACAGATGGCTGTCAAAATGGATGAGATTATATTCTTCTCCCATGAAATCCGTTCTTGTCAGTTCCCCTTCTCTGATTTTCCGGCTCAGATTTTTCAGATGGTTTATCACATACTCCCTGCTTTTTTCCACAGCGATCTGATATTCAAATTTCAGGGTTTCCAGAAACTGCCGGTTATGGCGATCACCGGGATCATCCAGTATTTCCTGTATGCTCCGGTATTCCTGATAGGGGCCTTCAAACGCATTTTTGCAGAAATGGTAATATTTCCGGCAATAGCGTTTGAGCAGATCCGCCGCAATTTCCTGCCACAGTTCCACTTTGTCAAATCCGGTGAATTCCAGCAAATGTTCCGGCAGATACAGTTCATACCAGTCTGTTTCAGCAAACAGATCGCGCACGGCCTCCCGCGTGATCACCAGGTTGTACATGGCCTGCTGTTTTTTGAAATGCAGCAGTTCCAGATATAATTTGTCATAATCCAGATACTTCCGGTTTTCCGGGCGGAAGAAAACAGGAGCGGAAACCGGTTCGTCTATGGAATCCGAATCGTTGTTCAGGGTTTTGCTGAACACCCGGCCCTGCCAGTCTGCGGATACTTTGGTGCGGATAGCCTCATGCCTGCCGAATTTAGGACGGGTTTGGGCCCGGAAATCCGGCATGTTCTTTTTGGGCAGAATCACTTTCAGATCGGTTCTTGTCAGGTTTTCAATTACCGGCAGGGAGATGATTTCCGTCTTTTTTTCGGTCATTACATCTTCTTCATCCATATATTCATTGAAAGCCTGCATATAATCCGAACGGACGCCGAAAACATTGAGGGTTTCCAGTTCGCTGAGAAAAGCCGGATGGGAACCGAAGGGAATTTCCCGGCTTCGTTTCAGTTTGAAATCCAGCCCTTTGAGGCGGACGCCCCGGCCAAACAACTGGATGATTTGGGAACCTTCCTTGCGGCCGATATTGATCAGCCCCATGCAGCTTACCCGCCAGCAGTCCCATCCTTCGGTGAATTTTTTCGCGCCCATGAGCAGCCGGATTCTGCTGCCCGGTGCTTTGATGCTGTCAAACAGGGAAACGGAAAAAGCATGTTCCGAGCAGATGACGGACTCCCCGGCCTGTTCCTGCACCATGTCCCAGAGTTTTTTGGGTTCTCCCACGTTGATGACGCCGAAATAATCGCCTTCGCCCACGCGCAGCCCGATTTCACTGCCTTTGAGATATACGGCATGGAGCAGTCCTTTTCCGCCCGCATTGAACACAAGACGGAGAATATCCTGATACACCCGGACAGCCGCGTCCGGTTCTGTCAGCGGATAGCAGTTCTGTACATAGGCAAAGGAATTGCGGAATACCGGCCCGCTATTGTCTTTCAGTTCATCCCTGCCCCGCAGCAGCAGATCGAGATGATGAATGGAGCCTGCTTCATCAGACAGAAACACAGCAAAGAATTTCAGCGCGCTCACAATATCCGTGTCCTGTGCTTTTTCCCGCTGACCGGTAACGGAACCGCCCACAAAAACCATGAGCGGATCGTCCAAAAGATAAGGCGCAAAAGCAGCCCGGCGATCCCGGAACAGTCTGCTTTGCTGGTAAAAACGCAGCAGGCAGGCCGTGAGATACAGGCGGTGTATCTCGGACTGGGCACGGGTCTGATCCGCAGTGAAATTGAGAATGTGAAAATCCTTGCCGAAACCGTCTCCGTAGAAAAATTTGTAGGAATAATCAAAGAGAATGCTTTTGGCGTACAACTGCCCGGTTTCTTTGTTTTTGTCACCGGACAGGGCATTGACGGCCTGGCCGAAAGTGGCGGAATATTCAAAGGAAAAACCGTTTTTGCAGAGTTCCTGCCGTTTGCTGAACCATTCATCCCCGCCGGAGCCGCGATGTCCTTCATCCACCATCACGATGTTGTTTGTACCGAAATGTTCCACATCAAAGGTGGTTTCCCCTTTTTTATCCCGCAGTTTGGTGATTTCCACCACTTTGATGCCGTAGTGATGGGGATCTCCCATACGTCCTGCATCCATTCCGGAAAGCCGGAATTCCTGTAGATGCTGATCGCTGAGTCCTTCATTGGGGGTGATGAGGATAAAGGAACTGTAATTGCGCCTGAGATTGCGTGTTTCCAGATAATGACGGATTTGCCGGATGTGGCAGTGCATGATCAGGGTTTTGCCCCCGCCGGTGGCAATCCAGAAGGCCAGCCGGGTCAGATCGGATTTTTCATAGGGGGCAATGCGCTCTCCCCAGTCTGTTTTGCCGGTTCTGTCTTTTTTTTCAAAGGGAAAACGCAGATTGAAATGATACCTGAAAGCGTTGAGTTCCTGCAAAAGAGAATCGGATTTCTGCTGGATATCCCGTGTCCACCGATCCAAATAATATTCGGTGAAAAGCAGAGAGAGATACTGAAAATACAGGGGAACCACATCACGTCCCGCTCGGATGCGGCGTTTGGCTGTCACGGCCTGCCAATGGATGAAAATATTCCGGTCATATTCCGCGAGCAGATCATTGGTGATTTCCCTTTGTACAGGCAGTTTTTTTTCCAACGCATGGCGGAAATGAAAGACATTCTGCGCATCCCATCCGGTATCTTCCTTGATCATCAGTTGCGGGTCACTTGCTGTGCGGAAATGAAAGACATTCTGCGCATCCCATCCGGTGGTTGTATCCCGGAGCATGGCGCTGAGCTGCTTCATGCCGGTTTCCGGAGACCAAAGGCCCAGTTGTCTGAACATCCATTCATTGAGAATCAGGCGTTTGTCCAGTTTTGCCGGTTTTACTGCCATTGCCGATCTCCTGTTTCTGCGGTTTCAATGTCAAACATCAGGGTGTAAAAGATTTCTTCTGTCAGCCGGATTTTTCCGTTGGGATCATCCAGAGTGGTGTCTCCGTTGATATACACCGCACTGTAATGGGTGTCGGCCATACGGATTTGCAATGTTTCTTTGACAAAGGTTTCCAGCGCGACATTGTCTTTTTCTTTTACATTGCGCCAGAGAATCAGCACCGGTTCTTTTTCCGAATTTTCTCCCTCAATGACCAGAAAGCCTTCCTGCATACGGGTTTTGCGAACCCGGAGACCGATCAGATAATTGAATGTTTCCGGCAGGTCTGTGAGATGCGGTTCTGCCTGACCGCTTTCCCTGTTGTAAATGTTCAGGGTGACGTTGAACGGGTCTTCAAAATGCCGGAGATTGCAAAGCTGGCTGCGGGTTTCCAAATCCAGCATGTAGCGGATGAGGTATTCATCTTTGACGCGCTGGGGGACTGAAATACCGAGGGTGTCCGGGTGTCTGTCCTCGGTTTCCAGGTTGTTGAGGGTGTCTTCATAGGATTCCAGCCGGATATATTTGAAACAGTGGGAAATGCCGCTGTGCCGGGAAACGGGTTTTCCGTTTTTCCATTCAGCGGAATAGACCACTTTCTGGATGCGGGGTTTGAGAACCGTGTCAAAGTAATCGGCCATTTCCACCAAAATGTATTTGCGGTTTCCGCTGTCCTCCCGGTTGAGGTTGATGACAGCGTGGCCGGTAGTGCCGGAACCCGCGAAGTAGTCGAGAATAAGCGATTCAGAATTTGCCCCAAGTTTATTTATTTCTTCAATTAAACCGACAGGTTTTGGGCTTTCAAATGCTGTCATAAAACCCAGAATATCAGTCATTTCTTTTGAACCCTGTGTATTTAACGGGACGAAATCCCAAAGTGTTGTATAAGTTACTCCTTTTTTGACATCACATAAAAATCTCTTCAATTTTGGCCTTGCATTGCCATTTTCACCAAACCATATCTCATTATTTGCAATTAACTGTTCAATTTTTTCTTTGTTAAATCTCCAATTTCCATCTGAGGATGGATAATGTTCTTCTCCTGTAACCGGGTTTTTTATTGGAAAATAAAGCGAGGAAACATATCGTCCCCCTTTGACATTTGCCATTAAATCTCCCGATGCCCACGGCCCCTTGGGATGATTATCCGGGTTTTTATAGCGTTCTGTCTGTTCAGCACTTCTTTCCCGCAAGTTTAAAGATGCCATTGACAGATTTTTTGAAAACAGAACAATGTATTCGTGCTGTGCGCCAATGATTTTGTCATTGGGTGGTGTGCTTCTTTTTTTCCAAATGATTTGTTCAAGAAAGTTTTCTTCACCGAAAATTCCATTCAGAAAAGTTTTTAAATGAGCGGCTTCCCAATCATCTATGCTAAAAAAATTAACACCATTTGAAGATAGCAACTGAATTCCATAGATGATCCGTGATTCAAGCAAAGAAAACCAACTTGAGTGTTTATAGCTGTCTTTGTATATAAATCCGTCATTACCCGTATTGTAAGGCGGATCAATATAAATGCACTGCACCTGCTCCTTATACCGCTGCTGCAAGAAATTCAACGCCTGAAAATTTTCCGAATGAATCAGAAGTCCGTCTGTCTGTTCGTCAATATTTTCCATTGCAGCCAGCAGGCGGTATTTGAAATCTGTGCTGAAAAATGCGGTATCCACCATCAGAAAGGGATTGGCTTTGAGAAATTCCGCTGTCAGAGGGCTGCCTTTTGTATGACCCGGATTGCCGATCTGCTGCTCCATTTCCTGAATGCTGTACAGTTTTTCCCATTCCTCCCGCTGGGCATCATTGGCCGCAACTTCCGGGTAAAAAGATTCCGGCACACGATCCAGCGTCATACACCACTGACTTTCATACACAAATTTTTTCTTGAGCCAGAGTTTTTTCTGAAAATCCTCAAACTGTGCCAGAAAATCTATGAGATTTTTGGCAACCGCACGGATGGCTTTGATTTTGCGGATTTCCCCTTCCAGATATTTGGGAGATCGGTTATCCACATCATCCAGATACATGACCTCGTTTTTGATATAAAAATCCAGTTCATGGCGCAGAAATCCGCCCAGATTCTTATGGATGAAATAATCGCTGGCATTCTTTTTGGTATAATTCCGCAGATGTTTTTCCAGCACGGTGCGGGTTTCTTTGCCGGTACAGGTTTCATCCGGAACACAGAGACGTTTGCGCCACTGTTCCGGCAGTTTGGGCATCAGTCCCTCACACAGGGATTCAATAATCTGTTTTTCCGTGGGTTTGCGGTCATGAAATTTGAAATGAAAAGGAATCACCAAGTTGTTTTCATCTGCCTGAATTTCTGCTTCCTCATCCGGAACAAATGCCCGAATGGCCTTGTTATTGTTCAGCACCGGGTCCATGCGGGAAAGCCGGAATTTTACCCGCAAGTTTTTTCCGTTTTCTTCCAGCGTAAACACATAATCCTTCATATCTTCAGAGGATTTGATATAATACTGATCTTTATTGGCCCAGTGAAGAATGACCTCTTCGCCGTTGTAGGGAATGACGTATTTGTAGCGGTTTCCGTGCCGGGGCAGGGAAATGAAATCCGCATCCTCATAATAACGGATGAAGAACTCGTACAGGTGGCTGTACACCTCGTTTTCCAGTTGTTCCCCGTCAGGCAGTAGCCGGTAAAGTTCAAGGGTTTCCATGTACTCTTTCCCCAGCCCGAGCCGCATTTCTTCCGGCAGTTCACCGTATTTTCCGAAAACATTTCTTCCAAGGAACTTCTCACAATCAGAGCGCAGTGTCTTGAGTTTGTTCCGTAACTCGTTCTGCAAAAGCTCGCCCAGTATTTCCCGGACAGTCTCCGGAAGCCGATGGTGCAGATATTCCCGAATTTGCTTATGTTTCTGACGTATAATCCGGTGAATGCCGAAATCCAGTTCCGCTTTGTCCAGTTCAAACAGTTCTTCCAGTTTGGTAATCAGTTCCTGTAATGTATTCATAAATGCTGTCTTTCTGTTTTGCCTGCGGTTGGGAGTTTCTGCCTTCAGATCCGCTCAGGCTGCGGTATGAAAACAAAGGTGACAGAGCAAATCTGCAAGGCAGAAAATACAAATTTGCCGCCCAAAAGTCAAAAGAAAACTAAACCATTAGGGTTTTTCAGCCAACTGCGTACTCCTATGATTTTTCATATTATACCGATTCGCCATTGATCTGAAACACAGGTTTTTTGAACACGCGAAAACTTGTTTTTGCCTGCCTGCAGGGATCTTTTCAATGGGGAATCGGTATTAGGCCCGAAAAAATTTGTGGAACCCTGCTTCTGAACTGCATGTCAGCAGATTGAAAATTTTCCGGCAGCGTACAGGAACCTGTTTTTGTTGGGAAGGCAGGAGGTCAGACATATGAACAGGGGATTTTCAGGAAAGAATGGCGGACATGATCCGCGAACAGAGGAAAATTCACATGCAATGCATCAGAGTCTGCAATAAAACAGCCTGCACAGTTTTTCTGTCCGAAAACCCTGAAGGTTTTCAAAACCCTCAGGGTTTGGAGCAGTTTATTTTGACACAGCCTTATTTCAGTTTCGGAATCCGGATCTGCTGGCCCGGATAGATTTTGTCCGGGTGCTTGATCACTTCACGGTTTGCCTCAAATATCAGCGGATATTTGTTGGCATCCCCGTAATACTGTTTGGCGATTTTGGACAGGGTGTCACCGGACTTGATTTCATAAAACTGGCTTACCTCAGTTTCCACCAGTTCAGGAACTGTCCCGGGAGCCGGGGCTGCCGCTCCGGCAGATTTGGGTTCAGGATACAGCAGATTGTCTCCGTCAACCAGATCAATGCCTTTGGTGTTTCCTGTCAGCAGTATGGCTTTCTCCCTGGTGGGAAGAGAATCGCAGGTTCCGGACAGTTTTGCCGTGCTTCCGGAAACTTCAGCCTTGAGGTTGAGTATTTTTCCGCTGAGTTCCTTGTTGAGCATTTTTTCTATGTCTCCGGCATCATTTTTGCCTCCGAGCACAGAAGCCCCCACATTTTTCAGAAAACTGAAAAGACCCATTCCTTCATCCTCCTTCTGTCAGGTTAATTAAGAATTATGCTGCATACTGCGCAGCAGTGCCAAACGCTCTTGTCTGCAGAAGTTGCAGTTGATATGAATGTATTCTACAGGAATGCCTGCAAAAAGCAACAAAATTCTGTCCGCTGCTTTTTCCGGCTTTCAGAAACAGATTCACAGGCATCTGTTATGCCCATTATTGTGAAAATCTGTATCTGTTTTTTCTTCCTTTCGGGGCGTATGGTACGGAAAAATGAAAGAAAGGAGAGAAACAAATGAAATTTGAGCATCTGCTTGCGGACAGAACAGACAGAATGGGAGCCAATGCCATAAGGGAAATCCTGAAGGTGGTGTCTCAGCCCGGCATGGTGTCCCTTGCCGGGGGAATTCCCGCTCCCGAGAGTTTTCCCATGAAAATCATCAACGATCTGAGCCATGCAGTGATGGAAAAATACGGATCAGCCGCGTTTCAGTACGATCTGACCGAGGGGTTCGGTCCCCTGCGGGCTGTGCTTTCGGATTATCTTGCACAGAAAGAAATACGGGTTTCTGCGGAAGAAGTGCTGATTACCAGCGGTTCCCAGGGTGTGCTGGATGCTGTGGGAAAAGTGCTGATTTCCAAAGGGGACAGAGTGGCTGTGGAAGCCCCCACCTATCTGGGAGCCATTTCCGCGTTCAATCCCTATGAACCGGAATATGTGCGCATGGATACGGATGATGACGGCCTGATTCCCGCTTCTCTTGAAAAAGTTCTCCAATCCGGAGGAGTGAAATTCATTTATCTGGTTCCCACGTTCCAGAACCCCACAGGCCGGACAATCCCGCTGGACCGAAGAAAAGAGATTGCCGGAATCATAAAGAAATATGACGCTCTTCTCATTGAGGACGATCCATACAGTGCACTGCGGTACAGGGGAGAGGAACTCCCGGCCATCAAAACCTTTGCGCCTGATCATGTGGTGTATGTGAGCACTCTTTCCAAGGTGTTTGCACCGGGCCTGCGCATCGGTTTCTGCGCTGCCCCGGAACTGATCCGCAAATGGCTGGTGCTGGTGAAACAGGGAACGGATCTGCATACCAGCACCTACAACCAGGCTTTGGCTGCGGAATATCTTTCCGGAGGCCATCTGCAAAGACATCTGCCGGAAATCCTCAATATTTACCGTCCCAAACAGGAGGCCATGCTCCATGCACTGGAAAGCTGGTTTCCGGACAGTTTTCACTGGTCAAAACCCGAAGGCGGGATGTTTCTCTGGGTGGAAGGCCCAAAAGGATTTGACATGGAGAAGGTTTACTGGAAGGCCATTGAAAAAAAAGCTGCTTTCGTGCCGGGCAGATTTTTCTACACAAAAGAGGGAGAAGGTCTGGAAACCATGCGTCTCAACTATACCATGTGCAATGAGACAAAAATTGATTACGCTGTTCAGACCCTGGCCGGGGTAATCCGGGAATGCTGCTGAAGTGCCGGGATTATCTGACCGCATTTCACGAATATCGGTGTGAACGCCCTTTTGCCTGCCATGCCGGTGAGAAACCGGCTTCCGCCGGCATGGCAGGGACCTTCCTGTTTCATTGTGTCCACTGGTTACGGATGGTTATATTTTTTTCAGGATCTCTTTGGGATCATGAAAAAAAGAGGGTTTTCTGCCGCCTTCCGGTTCCGGACAGACAAGGTCCGCAAAACGGAGATCCACAAACTTTTCCAGATCAACAAGTGTGCCGATTCCCATTTTTTCAGACATGTATCTTTGAATTTTATCCAAATCCTCAATTGCGGGATACAGATCATGGGTTCGGATGCCGTGACGCTCGCTGAGCACACTTTTGAGCACCGGGATGGTCAGGCGCAGTTCTTCTTCCGGATCCAGAAAATCCACAGCGATTTCTGCTGCCTTTTCCGGATTTTTTTCAATAAACTGGCCCGACTGCACCAGCAGATCCGTAAACTCATGCACGGCATCCGGATGAGCGGAAATGATTTTTTCCTGCATGGCAACGATACAGCAGGGATGGTGCTCCCACATCTCTCCGGAAAGAAAAAGCAGTTGTGCGTTTCCGTCAAAAATGGTTTTGGTTCCGATGGGCTGTGCCACCATAAAACCGCATGCATCCTCGCTTTCCCCCAGAAATTCTGGCATCATGACCGGAGGGATAACCTCAAAGATCACATCCAGTCCGCTGCTTCCCACCAGTCCGGCATTCAGGCCGATTTCCCGGAACAGCATGTCAGACAGCATATGATGCACAGAAAGCACATGGGGAATATAGAACATTTTGTTCCGGCAGTATTCCTGAAATGAAACACCCGCACTCTCCCTTTTGTTTCTGACACAGATGCTGCCATTTTTATGGGCCAGCAGAATCAGTTTTATGGGAATTCCGAAACTGAACAGATCCATGGCAATGGGGGCCATGATAAAGGCCGCATCCACCTCTGCTTTTTCCAGGGATTTCTGCACCGGATTCCAGCCGGACATGCATACAGTTTCCAGTTCAAAATATTTGGGGACAAATTCCCCTTTTTTGATCATATGTTCCAGAACACCCAGAACCAGATGATCGGTAATCTGAATATGTCCCACCTTCAGGCGAATTTTGCCGGACGGGGTTTTATGCGGAATGTCACCCCTTTCTTTTCTTTCCACAGCAAAGACTTTTTCCAGAATGCGCTTGAGTTCCTCATAGGTGAAAGGTTTGGTGATAAAATAATCCGCGCCTGCCTCGATCACTTTGGAGGCATCCTTTTTTTCGGCCTGCGCTGTAACCATGATAAACGGGATGTTCCGGCGGGCTTCTTCCGACCGCACCCATTTCAGAAATTCGTAACCGTTGACAACCGGCATGTTCCAGTCACTGATAATCAGATCAATATCTGCTTCCTCTTTGAGTTTCCGGATTGCGGTTTCCCCGTTTTCCGCTTCCACAATATTGTGAAAGCCGATTTTGTTCAGCGCCTTGATTTCCAGTTTGCGGGTGACACTGAAATCCTCGACAAGCAGTATTTTCATTCCAAGATCCAAAGCCATACATATTTTCCTTTCTATTTTTTTGCTGGTGGGTCAAACCGGCTGACAGTCTGTTTTCAACCGCAGCGTGACGCAAAATTTTCCTCAGCGTCCCACAGCGTTTTTTTTGCCAAACGCATGGTTGGGGACATGGAAAATGCTGATATACCGTTTATAAAAAAGCTGTCCTTTATGGATAAAGTTAATCTTTAATCAAAAACGGTATATTGGGAAGTTCCGAGTCCCTTGAAAAAGATCAACGGGTTTGACCCACTGCTTTTTTTCCATGCTTCAACCCCTTCCCGAAGATCGACTGTTTCCGCCAAATTGGTGAACAGTTTCATAAATGGGAATATTTTCAAAGAGGATAATGTACACCATATTATACAAAGCAGTCAACCAAAGAAGAATCCCACTGCGATTCTTTTTGAAAATCAGGCTGTCGTCAGCTTTATGAAAACAAGAAAAATTTCACATTTATGAAACATAAGTACCCAACCGAAAGTTTTCAGGTATAAAAAAACCGGATTTTTCCGGAAAAATCCGGTTTTTCTGAAAATTTTACATCCGAAAATTTATGTTGCCTTACTTAATATAACCCAGGCTGCCGCCCAATGCCGTTTCCTTAAGGATAAAATTCCCCTCCCCCTGCGGGAGGGGAGCCTTAAGGAAACGGCATTGGGCTGCCACCTATGAAAAAGTTCAATAATATCAGACATCGGATTTTTTGCAAAAATATTATCATTTTTTGATAACATGCTGTTTATATAATATTTATCAATTTGCAGGTGGTAACTTCGGTTAATATGTCTCTTTACAGACCAGGCTGAAAAAAACGCAAACACAGGTTGATATAATTCATTCTTTTGCCTATACTGTCAGAAGTTATGCAGTTGATGGATAAACCCTGATGGTTTTGAAAACCTTCAGGGTTTAAGGGAGGTTTTTCAGGGAAGTGCGTAATTCCTAACTGTATGTATTGACTGAACGGGCAGGCGGAAATCTCAGAGCATTTCATTTTTTTTCGGATCCGGCATTTGCTTCCTGAGAATATTCTGGCCAGA
>CAZDIU010000182.1:0-10889 GCA_964505535.1 uncultured Desulfobacterales bacterium
TTCCGGAAAAATCCGGTTTTTTTATACCTGAAAACTTTCGGTTGGGTACTTATTTTCAGTGGCGGTTGATATTATTCCAGTTCCTTTTCAAAATATGAAAACAACGGTTTCCGTTCAATACTGTTTTTCTTGCTGTTTGTGTGCTTCGCGGTAAAAAAACAGCAGGGGTATCTCCCGATTTTTGAAAACAGTTTGGCATTGAAGGCAAACTGGTATGTCCTCTGCTTTGCATTCACAAATCCCTGTCTGCTTTTTTCAGCACATAAATCGTCCAGGGACTGACTTTTGTTTCATTGATCCATGCAAAGAGTTCCGCATCTTTCGCCAGAACGGTGCGGAAACTGGCTGAAATCTCCGTCTGCCATTATGCGGTAATCCCCACAGGGAGCATTTTCCTTTGCCATCCGGATCATGCTTTCGGATATATCGGCTCCAATGGCATGAAAACCGCATTTTTTCAGAAATCTGGAAGAAAGCCCCCCATCGCATCCGAAATCCAGTGCATCTCCGGCGTTGACATGTGCGGATACAATGCGGGGCAGATCCCGGTAGGCCAGATAATAGATTCCGGGAAATTCAATCTTCGCGTATGCTTTTGCATACGCGGGATCTTCATGGGAATTGATAAATGTCATAACAATCTCTCTTGCAGATGTTTTTTCACGATGTTTCAAATCAGGGAAGAGGATCCGCCTGCCAGTCTGCGGCTTTTCCCATGATATTCTTTGGTATTTCCTTTCCAAAACAGAGATGAACCGGTCTTTCCGGAGCAGAAAGATTCTGCTGTATCCACAGGGAAATCTGCCTGCGGAGAGATTCTGTTTCCATTTCCTGCGCAGGAACAACAAAGGCTTTCAGCCGGGGATTGTCCGCGTTTTGCATCAGCCGCACTGCACAGTCTGCCACCAGCGGATGTTTGCGCAGGCTTTGTGCGACTTTTTCCGGATACACATTGATTCCGGCCACCTGCACGGCTCCGTCTCTCCTTTGCATTACATGAAATGCGCTTTCCTTTTCCCATTTCAGCACATCATCGGCAGAAAATTTTTTCAAATTTCGGTCCGGCAGCACGCGAACAATGGCCTGTTCCCCATTTTCAGAAGAATGTGCACGCCGCAGAAAGGAGAAAAGATGAAAAGACCCGGCAGGGCTGTGACGGAATCCCATGCTGCCATGTTCGGAGGAACCGTAAATTTCCGTGAAATGCTCCAATCCCCTTTGCTGCAAACGCTGAATCAGATCCGGACGAATCGGGCCTGTGGAACTGACTCCCCAGACATTTTCCGGCCAGAGCGGCAGGGAGCGTTCCAGATACGACCAGTGCAGGGGAAAGGAAATCAGCAAGTCTCCGGATTCCATTGTGCGTGACAGGCTCCCAATGCCCATGTTTCTTCCTTCTTTTATTTCTATTCCCATGTTTTCAGGCAGCAGAACAGTGAAAAGAAAACCGTAAATATGATGAGCCGGAACAAAGGAAATCATGCGTTTTCTGCCTGCAAACATGCAGGAAAGTTCCTCTGCCTCCTGCATCAGGGCGTACATGGCATGGGTGCAGGATTTGGGACTGCCGGTGCTTCCGGATGTGCGGAAGGTGATTTCCTCCGGATGCTCCAGCCAGGAAAGGGAAATGATTTCAATCCATTGGGACATATTTCTGTAACGGAGCAGATTGTCTTCCAGCCCGGTTTTGTGCAAATGGAAAAATTCATTGACTGCGCCCGTCATTTCCATGATTTCAATGGAATCCATATTCCAGGGCGCATCTGTGAAAACCGCATTCAGAGGAAAATCCGGAAGTTCAGATTTGGCCCCGCGCATCCGTCTCAGTTCCCCTTGCAGCAGATCATTGAGAATTCTGTGCAGTTGTGTTTCTGAAAAAAAGACCGGTTTCATCACAGCCCGGGTTTTCCCGCTCTTTTCACCAGAATCCAGTAAGTATCTCCGACAATTGCCTTTTTCATATGCACTTTGACCCTGACCGGTTTCATTTTGTAATCAAAATCATATTCAAACAGGGTGCTGAGATCGCCTTTTTTCACGCCCTCGGCAAATTTTCCGTAAAACTCCTTTGTTTTGGTGCAGGGTGCGACTTCATTGAAAAAATTCTTTCCGATAACTTCTTTGGGATTTCGGCCTGTGATCTCTCCCTCAGCCAGATTATAGGTCAGAATTTTTCCGGTCTTATCCACCTGAATCGCGCCAAAGGCCAGTCTGTCAATCTGCAATTCGCTCATTTTTGACAGGGTGTTTTCAATGTCATGGGCGTCAAACCGGATTACTTCCATTTGCATTCCTCCGTATTTTTGTTGTTTTTTTCTGACAGCAGAATATAGTGCTGCCAGGGAGCACGAATTAAATAACTCACCCGTCAGTCCTGCGAAAGCAGGAATCCAGAACCCCGCAGTTACTGGATACCGGCTTTTGCCGGTATGACGAAGAATGGAAAGTTATTTAGTTTTCATTCCTAAGTGAGTTGTTGAACAAACTGATCCGCAAAGCCTGAAAACCTTCAAAAATTCCTGATGAATTCCACAAATGAAATGGGATTGCTGCACATAGTGCATGACCACATTGGTTTATACAGGATAAAATATGAATGAAAAAACTGAATTTTTTGAAAAAAATTCAGTTTTTCATACCGATTCTCCATTGAAAAGATACTTATAAGAGGCAAAAAGAAGTTTTCATGTATTCAAAAACCGGATTTTTCCGAAAAACTTTATGCCTGAAAAACTTATGTTTCAGGGATGTGAAACTTTTTAAAACACCGTACAGTTCAGCTTACAGGTGTCAGTATGCGGTCAGGACTGAAACCTGAACACTGAAACCTCAAAACCGGTATATCAGCAGTTTTCAAATCCCTCATATCAATGGAGAATCAGTATAATTAACCCAAGTTGCCACCTATGAAAAAACTCAATAATATCAGACATCGGATTTCTTGCAAAAATATCATGATTTTTTATAACATGCTGTTTATATAATATTTATAGATTTATAGGTGGCAACTTGGGTTATAATTACTGAAAAACATTCAGAACAGAAAAAATTTTCCTGCCTGATAAACCCCAACGGACAGGGCAAAGGCCAGCACAGTGGTATAGGTCATGCTGAACAGTGCCCATTTCCATGAGGATTCCCTGGCCATGGTGACAATGGTGACAAAACAGGGGGAATACAGCATGACAAAAATGATAAGGGATATGGCACTGAGGATATTCCACTGGGGATCATTTTTCAGTTTTTGGGAAAGCCCCCCGGATTCTTCCGCATCTGTACTGCCCATTGCATAGGCCGTTCCCAAAGTGGAAACTATCACCTCTTTGGCTGCAACCCCGCCAATGAGCGCAATATTGGTGCGCCAGTCCAACCCGGCCAGACGGCTGAGCGGCTCCAAGGCAGTTCCGATTCTTCCGGCCAGGGAGTTTTTCAGTGCTGCCTGAGCCTCTGCATTGCTGAGAGATGTGATCTGTGCCTCCAGTTCCTGCTTTTTCGCATCATCCTGTGCCTGCGCCATCTGCGCGGCAAGAATTTCCCTTTCGTTTTCAAACCGTGCTGCTTCTTTTTCGGGCAGAGAGGGAAAGGTCATGGCTGCCCAGATAAGAATGGAAATCGCCAGGATAAAAGTTCCGGCCTTGCGGATATACTGCCAGGCCCTCTCCCAGGTGTGAATGCAGATGCCTTTGAGGGTGGGCAGACGGTAAGGCGGCAGTTCCATGACAAAGGGAGTGGCTTCTCCCCGGATGACGGTATTGCGCAAGACCCAGGCCACCAGCAGGGCCGTGATCCATGAGGCAATGGTAATCCAGAACAGCACCTGAGCGGCAGAGCCTGTGAAAAAGGCTGCACCCAGCAGCAGAAAGACCGGAACCTTTGCGCCGCAGGGCATAAAGGGAGCAGTGAGAAGAGTGGCCAGTTTCTCTTTGGGACTTCTCAGGGTGCGCGCGCCCATGACACCGGGAACCGCACATCCACCCGGAATGCCTCCGGACACAATAAAGGGCATGACCGAACATCCATGCAGACCGAAAATGCGCAGCACCCGATCCATCATATAGGCCATGCGGGCCATATAGCCGGAGTCTTCCAGAAAGGAAATGCCCAGAAACATGACCATAATCAGAGGGACAAATCCCAGCACCCCGCCCACACCCGCGATAATGCCGTCCACCAGCAGGGACTGGAGAAGCCCCGGACTGGTCAAAGCGGTAACGGTTTCAGACAGCCATGCAAAAAAAGCCTCCACCCAGCCCATGGGAATTTCCCCGATGGAAAACGTGACAAGGAACATGGCGTACAGCACGCTGATCATCAGTGCAGGGCCAAAAAAACGATGGGTCAGGACCCGGTCAATTTTGTCAGAAAGGGCAATGCGATCCTTCTGATCTGTTTGGGTGATTACGCCCTGTCTGGTGACAGATGCAATAAAACCGTAACGGTAATCCGCAATAATGGCCTCAGGCGATACATCCAGCGTGGCCCGGCAGTGTTTTTCAGTTCTGTCAGCCAGTTCCGCAAGTTTTTTCCCAATCTCTCCGGACTGTTGCGCGAGATTCCGGATTTGAATGTCCCCTTCCAGATATTTCAGGGCCAGCCACCGGGGCGGATACCGATCTGCAAAGAAATTCGCTTCCTGAATCATGCGGGTCATATCCAGGAGCACGGGATCCAAATCCGGACCGTAGGAAATCTCCAGCGGTTTCCACTGTCCTTTGCGTTCTTTGGCAAAACGCACGGCCTCCTGTATCATTTCCTGTTTGCCCTCACCGATGCGGGCAACAGTTTCCACCACCGGTATGTGCAGAAGTTGTGAAAGTTTTTGGGTGTCAATGTGTTTCCCGCTCCTGCGCACCTCATCCATCATGTTCAGCGCCAGTACCAGCGGAATCCCCAGTTCCATGAACTGAACCCCCAGATAAAGATTGCGATCCAGACTGTTGGCATCCACAATGTCAATGACCGCATGGGGTCGTTCATTCACCAGATAGTCCCGGGCCACCAGCTCTTCCTGACTGTAGGCAGTCAGAGAATACGTTCCGGGCAGATCCACCACATTGAGTGTAAAACCGTTGCAGCGCATATGGCCTTCCCGTTTTTCCACTGTAACACCCGGATAATTGCCCACACTCTGCCGAGCGCCTGTCAGGGCATTGAACATGGTGGTTTTTCCCGCGTTGGGATTTCCTGCCAGTGCGATATTCAGAGTTTCCTGCATGTTCAGCAACCTCCGGACACTTCCACAGTAATAAAATCCGCCTCATTGTTCCGCAGAGACAGGGTGAAATCCCGCAGACGCAATGCCACCGGGTCTTTGAGGGGAGCCCTTCCCACAATCGTGACTTCAGTATTGGGAACCAGTCCCATGTCCCGAATCCGCCGTCCCAGTTCCCCTTCGGCTTTTACCGATCGGATCATTCCGCTCTGGTTTACTGCCATTTTCCGTAAGCATAAAAGCTGTGTATTCATACTTGCCTCTCCTGTATATTTTTCTTTATAACCGAAATATTTTTCGTTAGCATGAACATTCTGAGGAATGCCTTATACCATATTCGGATGGAATGTCAAACAAAATTTGTTGTGACTAAAAAAATAATAAGGTTTGGAGATTTGGCAAGGGAAAATTTGCCTGAAAATAAATGTAAAACAATTGTAATATTTTTCTTTCCGTCTTGTCATTTCCGCTTCTACCGGATTATATTTCATATTTCAGAAAACAGCCGACCAAACTGCCCGTTCAGCAGGTTTGATCCTTATACCAAAAATTCAATGCGTATCTGCAGGAGGATGAATATGCCGGAAAAATTTTTCACAAATGCAAGGGGAGTGTTCCTTTTTTGTCTTTATTTCATAAACACCGCATTCTGGGTGATTCCCATCTACAGTTTCGCGATTCTCAAGTTTCTGATTCCCTTCAAACCTTTTCGGAAATTCTGCGATATTGTTCTCAACTGGAGCGCGGCCAACTGGGTATGGGTCAACAACGTCAGCCAAAGTCTGTTTTCCCGTATCCGCTGGCATGTGTCAGGCACGGAAAATCTGAAACCAAAGGGCTGGTATCTGGTGGTGGCAAATCATCAGTCCTGGACAGATATTCTGGTGCTGCAGAAAATCTTCCACGGAAAAATTCCTTTTCTGAAATTTTTTATCAAGCAACAACTGTTCTGGATTCCGATCCTGGGGCAGGCATGGTGGGCATTGGACTATCCTTTTATGAAACGGTATTCACGGGAATTTCTGGAAAAAAATCCGCATCTCAAAGGCCGGGATATGGAAACCACGAAAAAAGCCTGCGAAAAGTTCAAGACTGTGCCTGTGTCTGTCATGAATTTCGCGGAGGGAACCCGGTTTACCCCAAAGAAGCACGATCGGCAGCAGTCCCCCTTTGAACATCTTCTGTGTCCCAGAGCCGGGGGCATGGCCTTTACACTGGGCGCAATGGGAGAACATCTGCACAGTTTCATTGATGTGACCATAGCCTATCCGACCGGAGTGAAAAATTTCTGGGATTACCTGTGCGGAAGAGTGAAAGATATCCGTGTGCAGGTCAGAACCCTGCCCATTACACAGGAAATGCTGGGCGATTACTTTAATGACGAAGTCTTCCGGGAGGCTTTTCAGAACTGGCTGAATGCACTCTGGGAGCAGAAAGACGCCTGTATCCGGGACATGCTGTCATCGCGGGAGCCGCATACCGCAGCAGAACCGCTTTCACTTCCGCCTTTTCGCATTCCTGTTCCGGAAAGTATCCTGTTCCGGGAAAATGCATCTTCCTTCCTGCTTCAGGATGGGAGAAGATAGGGGAGCAGGAGTGCAAAAATGGAATTTTTGCACTCCTCCCTATCTGTGGATTAAAACCCCGGTTCCTCCACAATGTCCGTCCGTTCCCCATTTTTTTTATTTCGTTTAAGCCAGAAATATGTTAGCATGGAGTTATTATTTGGGTCAAACCCATTGTCCTTTCCGTGACCGGAGTGGAAAGCAAATCTGACATATTGAATTGCTATGGGAAAAGATGAAAACCATAATTAAGAAGTCATTTTACGCACCACTGTCATACCGACGAAAGTTAGTATCCACAACATATTGGATTTACTGGATTCCGGCTTTCGCCGGAATGACGGGATAGTACGTAACCTTCTGATTTTTGGAAGGTCTGCGTAAGGTGAGTTAAGAAATCCCGAAGGGATGGCACAGTTCAGTTCTACCCGTTGGATTTAAAAAAATCTCATATTCAGATAGTAGCGGCCTTTCCGCTATACAAAATCAGCATATTACTTTATCACTTGATAAAATAATAGTAATGATTTAATTTTTTTTTGTTGCTTGTGAGTCGAGTGAAATCGGACTGTCAATTGAGTCATTAAAATATGATTGAAAAAATAAAGAAAATAATTGTTCCATCAAATGTAAATGAACTTGTCGGAGTTAAGATAAATCCGTTTATACTTTCATTTACTG
Source organism: uncultured Desulfobacterales bacterium (assembly GCA_964505535.1). Classification (GTDB taxonomy): domain Bacteria; phylum Desulfobacterota; class Desulfobacteria; order Desulfobacterales; family Desulfococcaceae; genus JAABRU01. The sequence continues at coordinate 7,459 of CAZDIU010000182.1, forward strand.
ATGGAGCAGAAGAAATTGAAAAAGAATTTCTTGCGGACTATTTTGAAAAATGCCTTCCTCATATAAGGATTTGTATAGCAATAGGTATTTTTTTATATTCTATTTTTGCCATAGTTGATTTTTCATTAGATTTTACAACGAATATATTGTATAAACATTTAACAATCAGATTTGTTGTTGTGTCAATACTTATAGCTATTTATTTTTTTTCTTATTCAGAATATTTTAAGTATCATCTGTATTCAATTATTTCAGGTGGAGTAGTAATGGCTGGTTTCGGCATCATTGGAATGATGGTAATCGATCCTATGATAAATTACTCTGGCTATTCAATGGGATTAATACTTGTTTTTATGGTGGGGCTGACTTTTGTAAGATGCCGCTTTATATATTCATTGTATTCATGCTTGATAATTTTGAGTTTTTATGAATTTTTCGCAATACTGGAGTTTTTAAAAGATAAAATTGATTTGTCATTTTTGATCAATGACAGTTTTCATCTTATCAGTGCATATATTATTGGTTTATTTGTATGTTATTCAATTGAAAAATATGCCAGAAATGAATTTTTGATGGTCAGACAACTCAATTTACTTAATGAATTTAGTAAAAATCTTTATGAATGCAAAACGGAAAGTGAAAGTTTTGCTATAATCAAAAACAGTTGTCAAAAACTTTTTCCTGACAGTTCGGGCTATATTCTGACAATGGACAAATCTGAAACAAAACTGCAACGTGTTATTGGGTGGGGAAATTCATTTGATACAGACAAACTAATCAGTTTTGATGAATGTCATCCATTCCATACAGGCAATTTTTTGAATGAAAAACAGCAATGCTTACAAAATGATTTTTCTGACAGCCATTCTTGCTGCCATCCAATCATTACTGAAAAAAAATGGGGTGTTTTTCATATTGTGTTTGATAATATTAGAAAAAATTCTTCAAATGAACAATACAAAAAACTGATAAATGCCAAAAATGATACTGTCAAAAGAATGATAGCACAATATACTTTATTCCTGAAAAATTTAAGATTAAGAATCATTGATCCGCTTACCGGTTTGTATAACCGAATTTATATGTCTGAAAGTCTGGAAAAGGAGATTAAAGATAAAAATGCTGGTATTATTATGATAGATATTGATGATTTCAGGCTATTTAACGAAAAAAATGGAAATTCTACAGGTGATAAAGCATTAATTGAAATATCGGGATATTTCAGACAAAATATCAGTGAAAAAGATATTGTATGCCGTTATAGCGGAAATCAGTTTATCCTTATTTTTCATGAAATATTTTTAATGGAAGCAGCAAAAAAAGCTGAATCATTTCGCATTGGAATTTCAGATTATTTCAACTCATATTTTACAGATATACAATCAGAATTAACGGTTTCAATCGGAGTGGCAGCATTTCCTGAGCATGGTTCAGACCTCAATACTGTTATTACAGCGGTAAATAAGGCATTGAATCGTGCGAAAAGTGGCGGCGGAAACAGAGTTGTTGTTCTGTAGTAACTCTGCTATTTTTTATTTTATAATTCAATGGAAGGATATTTATATGTTTTCGAAAATAAAAGAGTATATATTCTCCTCAAAAATTGATAATCTTTCCGGAATGAATATCAATCCGTTTACATTATCATTTATTGATAATTCCGGAAAGACAGAAAGAGAATTTTTTAATTATTATCTTAAAAACTATTTAAAATATTTAAGACTATATATATTAATTGCTATTATCATTTATGGTGCATTTGGCATTTTTAATATTGCTGTAGATTTTCAAAATAAGCAAGCAGTGTATAGCGAATTAATTATCAGATATATTATTGTTTGTCCTGTTTTAATAGTTATTTTCCGTCTTTCTTTCACGAAATATTTTGAAAATTTTATAGATAGTTCCATTTGTATAGGGATAATGATATGTTCTCTTGGACTTGTTCTTATAGCGGAAATAAGTCCGACTATAAACGACTATGATTGTTCAATGGCTTTAATGCTTGTCATGATGTTCAGCTATGTATTTTTAAGATACCGTTTTATTTATACAAGTTTATCATGCTCAATTATTGTGGTTGCTTATTGTATTTTATTATTTTATAAGAAAATTGAATTTAATAATTTTTTAGGTATTACTTCCCAACTCATTACAGCAAATATTATTGGTATATTCTCCTGCTATTCAATAGAAAAATATATCCGTAGCGAATTTCTTATGGTAAAGAAATACAATGAATATATTGATGAAATTAATAATAAAAATGTCGCATTAAATTTTGCAATTTCAGAACAAAAAAGAGTGGCTTTTGAGTTAAAATTTCTAAATGAGATGAGCCAATTTTTAAATAAATGTCATACAGAAAAAGCAACTTACGATATTTTAAAAGATACCTGCTGCAAGCTGTTTCCTGATGATTCTGGATATGTTCTGATTTTGAACAATGCAGGAACCAAACTTGAAAAAATTTTCAGGTGGAATGATTCTTTATCCGCATCAGAACAAATTGGCACTGATTTGTGTCCCGCATTTAACAGCAGAGAAAATCAGTTTTCACCTAAATTATGCTCGAAAATGCCATCTGACAAACACGGTATCTGTCTTCAGATCAATATTGGAAAGGAACAACCTTGGGGAATTTTTCATTTGCTCTTTGGTCAGGCAGGTTCGGATAATATAACTCCGGCAAATAATGATTCAAAACGTGATCTTGCTGTCAGAATGATCGAGCAGTATGCCTTGTTCCTGACTAATCTGAGGCTGAGAATCATTGATCCTCTGACCGGATTGTATAACCGCATTTATATAAGGGACAGCCTGAAAAAAGAACTTGAAAACTTTGAACATACAGGAATTGTCATACTTGATATTGACGGTTTCAAAGATATGAATGAAAACTATGGCAATGATTTGGGAGACAGTATTCTGCTGAAACTGACGGAATATCTGAAACAGCAGATACGAGGCAACGATATTTTATGCAAATACGGCGGAGGTGAATTTCTTCTGTCAATGCCGGAACTGACTTTGTCTGAAACAGGAAAGCAGGCTGAACAGATACGTTTCAAAATAGAAAATGAATTTTTCGTATCTTACACAGATGAAAAATACAAAATAACTGCTTCGTTTGGTGTTGCAGAATTTTCCTTTCATGGTTCTGATACCAATGAATTGCTGAAAAACGTGAGCAAAGCAGTAAGACGGGCAAAAAACGGCGGAGGAAACAGAGTTGTTGTTCTGTAATATTCTTTTTTATGAAACAAAACGGAATGGGGGATTTGGAGAATTATCCAATGGAATCTGACATCAAGGTTTTTGTCTGTTATGCTGATGAGGATTATCATATTGCTGAAAGGCTGTATAATGATCTGAAAAAACGGGTGTGTCCCACCTTTTACACAATACATTGACTTGACTATTGACGAAAA
>CAZDIU010000183.1:0-10882 GCA_964505535.1 uncultured Desulfobacterales bacterium
CACTCCCCTCCCCTGAGGGAGGGGATTTCAGATCAACGGATTTGACCCACCACCAGTTAACTTAACATGAGTTCGCATAGGGGCCGGGTTTCCCTTTTTGCAAGGAGAAATTAAAGGGGATTTTCAGGCGGTCAGAGAAATCGGCTTTTCTCAGCATATCTGTCATCTCCTGTCTTTGTTCCGCCCAGTCTGAAAGAGGAATGTGAACAAATTGACAGATCCCCTTACGCAGACTTTCCAGCAATCAGAAGTTCAGTGTACCTTCCCGTCATTCGGGCGAAAGCCGGAATCCATTAATTTCAACTGATTCCGGATACCGGCTTTCGCAGGTATGACGAAAGTGCGTAAGATGAGTTAACAGAATGAAGACCTGTTGAAACATATCGCTGAACAAACTGTTATGGTTCAGGCGGAAAAGAGTGAAAAGGCATAAACCATGAAAAAGATTCATCCCGGTGCAGTCCGCAGAATTCTGATTCGGGCAGCCAACTGGGTGGGGGATGCGGTGATGAGCACACCCATGATCCGGGCTGTGCGCGGCAATTTTCCCCATGCACACATAAGCATTCTGGCAAAACCCTGGGTGGCCCCGGTATTTGAAAACAGTCCGGACATCAACAAAATTCTGTTATATGAAGCCGGAGGGCGGCACAAAGGCATTTCCGGCATTCTTCAGTTGGCAAAGGATCTGCGGGCATATGATTTTGACATGGCCATTCTGGTGCAGAACGCATTTGAGGCCGCGCTGATTTCCTTTCTGGCCGGAATTCCCATCCGCACAGGATACAATACAGATGGCAGGACATTTCTTCTCACCCATGCCGTGCCCATGTCCAAAGAAATAAAAAAAAGACACCAGATTCAATATTATCTGGGAATTTTGGAAGGGCTTGGCCTTCATACCTTTGGTCAGGAAATGAATCTGGAAATTTCTGTCTCAGATCGGAAACGGGCTGCGGAAATTCTCAAAAATCTGAACATCTCTGATGACAACGGAATCATCGGCATCAATCCGGGCGCGGCCTATGGTTCTGCCAAACGCTGGCCAAAGGATCGCTATGCACAGCTTTGCAGAAAACTCCGGCAGATTCACAGAGACATGCCTGTTATTGTGTTCGGGGGGCCGGATGAGGCTGAACTGGGACGGGAGATATGCCAATGGGCCGGGGAAGGCTGCTTTTCCCTTGCAGGTCAGACAAATCTGGGGGAGGCCATGAGTCTGATCGCAAGATGCAGACTTTTCATTACCAATGATTCCGGTCTGATGCATGTGGCAGCAGCCCTTCACATTCCGCAGATTGCCATCTTCGGACCTACGGATTACAGCACCACCTCTCCTGCAGATTCCGCGTCCCGCATGATACGGGTTCCCACCCCCTGCAGTCCCTGCCTGAAGCAGGAATGTCCGCTGAAACACCATCAGTGCATGAAGGCCATAAACGTGGACATGGTATTCAGAGAAGCGGAACAAGTCCTGAAATAAACATCTTTGTTCAACTTGCTATTGAAAAACAGGCTTAGATTGATTATAAAAAACAGGGGAGCGTATATTCTGGAAGCAGAAATAATGGGCGGAGGAGTGTCAAACCCATGTTTTGGCAGACACTGCCGCCTTCCAAACTTTCTGTTCAGCATTCGGGCGTATTCAAAGAGGAATATCAATCGGCAATATTTACATTAATCTGAAAGGAGAGAAAAACCATGGCAACAGAAAAGAAAAAAACAGTGAAACAGGTCTGCAAATGTGAAAAGTGCGGCAATGAGGCGGAAATGGTGGTCACCTGCTCGCTGGTGGAAAATGATGAAAAAAAGGATAAGACCTCCGTACCCGGGCACAGGCATGTGAAAGGCACAGGCGTCTGCACCCACTGCGGCAATGAGGCTGATATGTGGGTGGATATTTAATAACCCCGTACACAGAATACGAGGTGTGATATGACAGATGAATGCAAGCCGATTCTCAATACCGGGCTTCGCGGGGTCACAATTGCCAGTACCAAAATCAGTGATGTCAGGGGCAAAGAGGGCAAGCTGATTTACCGGGGCTATCTGGTAAAGGATCTGGCGGAAAACACCTGTTTTGAAGAGGTGATACACCTGCTGCTGTTTGAAAAGCTGCCTGACCGGGAGGAACTTGCTGCTTTGAAACAGCAGTTGGCTGCCGAGCGGCACATTCCCCCGGATGTCATTGCCGCGCTCAGAACCAGACCCAAAGATGCCCTGCCCATGGATATTCTGCAGGCAGGTGTGTCCCTGCTGGCAAACCATGATCCGGATATCCGCATCGAGGATTCAAGAGATGCCACCCTTCGCATGGGCATCCGGCTCATTGCCAAACTGCCCACGCTTCTGGCAGCCTGGGAGCGCATCCGGAAAGGAAAGCAGCCGCTTGATCCCCTGGCAGATTTGGATCAGGCCGCAAATTTTCTGTACATGATGAGCGGCCAGAAACCGGATGGGGAACTGACAAAGTTTTTTGACACCTGTCTGGTTCTTCATGCGGAACATTCCTTTAATGCGTCCACCTTTGCGGCCAGAGAGATTGCTTCCACCCGCGCGCATATGTACGCGGCAGTGGCAGGCGCGGTGGGTTCCCTTTCCGGTGCTTTGCATGGCGGAGCCAATACACGCGTCATGCAGATGCTGATGAAAATCGGCAGCCCGGAAGCGATTGATGACTATATCAAAAATCAGCTTGAAAGCGGGGGGCTGATTATGGGACTCGGTCATGCGGTTTACAAGGTGGATGATCCCCGTGCCCTGATTCTGGCCCCCATGTCCAAAAAAATGGGAGAGCGCACAGGTGAAAACAAATGGTATGAAATGTCCGCACTGCTGGAGAAAAAGGCCAAGGCCGCTTTCAAAGAGCGAAAAAACATGGACATTTTCGTAAATGTTGATTTCTACAGCGCGTCTCTGTATTATTCCATGGGAATTGACATGGATCTGTTCACCCCTCTCTTTGCCATTTCCCGCATTGCCGGATGGGCGGCCCATGTGCTGGAGGAGCAGTTCGCTGATGCAGCACCCAAACCCATGCTCTACCGTCCGGAATCCAAATATGTCGGAGATTACTGCGGGCCCGAGGAATGCACACTGGAGCATATTGACAAAAGATAATTTCCATAAACTTTGCACAAGGCAAAATCTTCCCGGATATTCACAGTCTCAGCAGGTTGGGAATATCCGGTTTGTTTTCAGAAAGGAAAGCCGTGGAAAAGGAGATCAGCAGCAGCCGGACGGTCAGGATGACAAAACAGCGCCGCATCATTCTGGAGGTGCTGAAACAGCTTGACTCCCATCCCAGCGCGGAAGAACTCTGTGAGGTTGTAAGGGATCGGCTGCCGCGCATCAGTCTGGCCACGGTTTACAGAAATCTGGAAGTGCTTTCTGAACTGGGGGAAATACAGAAACTGGAACTGGGCGGAACCCAGAAGCGCTTTGACTGGGACACCCGGAAGCATTATCACATCCGCTGCATCAACTGTGACCGGGTGGATAATGCCCGAATGGGATTCATGGAGAATATGGAGCAGTCCCTTTCTGCCTCCACTGATTTCAAGATCATGGATCACCGTCTTGAATTTCTGGGGCTGTGTCCTGCGTGTCTGGAAAAAGCCATTGACAGGGACAGTCTGGGGCAAAAGGCTTTGGACCGGTTATGAAAGGTGTAAGGTGTTCGGTGTCAGGTATTTTTTCAGGGATGTGAAACTTTTTAAAACACCGGACGGTTCAGGCTGCAGGTTTCAGGTGTCAGTATGCGGTCAGGACTGAAACCTGAACACTGAGACCTCAAAACCGGTATATCAGCAACTTTCAAATCCCTTGTATCCAGCGCGTGATACAGGTCTTCACGATTTCAACATGCGGCATTTCCCGTTTCCAAAAGAACGACACACATGGCGGCAATTCCTTCCCCTGCTCCGATCATTCCCAGACTTTCGGTAGTAGTGGCCTTGATATTGACGCATTCGGGTTCCAGTCCCATTGTTTCCGCGATGATTTCTCGCATCTGCTGCCGGTGGGGCGAAATTTTGGGAGCCTGGGCAAATACGGTTGTATCCAGATTCACAATGGAAAATCCTTTTTCCCTCACCAGTTCACAGGTGCGGCGCAGAAGAATTCTGCTGTCAATGTCCCTGTAAGCCGGGTCCGTATCCGGAAAATGCTGACCAATATCTCCCAAGCCTGCCGCTCCCAGCAGTGCATCGCAGATGGCATGAAGCAGCACATCCGCATCTGAATGTCCCAGCAGCCCTTTTTCAAAGGGAATCTGCACTCCGCCCAGTATCAGTTTCCGGCCTTTGACCAACTGATGCACATCGTATCCCATGCCAATTCGCATGAACTGCACTCCTTATGTCTGAATTCCGGCAGATTCACAATCACCTGAATCTGTTCCCGCAATCTTTTTGATCAGATCGATCACCTGTTCCACTGTATCTGCCCGGAAGAGCAGTCCTTTTTCTGCATACGCATCAAACAGGGTTCCTGTGTCAAAACGGAAAAGAATCACGGGGCGTCTGTTTTTCAGCGCCAGAGCCACTTCCGAAACCGTGCCGCTTCCGCCCGGACAGGCCACTGCAATATTGCTGGAAAGCACATTGATGGCATTTCTCGCGCTTCCCATGCCCGTAAGCACAGGGATTCGAATATAATCAGACATCTGATTATAATTGTCATCCGGCAGAATGCCCAGAGTAAGACCGCCCTCCTCAAATGCGCCTCTGGCTGAGGCATCCATAATCCCGGCCTTTCTGCCGCCGTTGAGCAGAATCCATCCCTGTTGGGCAATGCGTTTTCCCAGTTGGCGGGCATTCTCCATTTCCTCAGGAGAGGCTTTTCCGCCGCCCATGACGCCCACAATCAGTTTCCTGTTCTTCATTTAATCCCCATTCCTCTGAGCAGCACTGCTCTGTCAGCCTTGAATCTGTGAGTTGCAAAAACCGGATTTTTCCAAAAAATCCGGTTTTTTATGAACAGTTCATCTCATAAAATCAGAGTTGACAACGCAGTCCCCCTTTTTGACACCTGATTTTCAAGTGCTTATTGTCAATTGTGGAGGAGGATGCACGGAAAGGAGGTCTGAAATGAAAAAAAATGTAAAAACAACAGGTTTCAGAACAGCGAAATTCTGCATCCAGACCATAAGGTACCAGGATTTGATTACCTGCCATGTGCGGGCATACATGATTTATGCCACAGGAATCATTCTCCTGCTCTGGTTTGCCGGAAAAATCGCAACAGCAGCGGCCTTGCTTGGTCTTGGCATCGGGGGCCTTTCCATCTGCATCCTGCTGGTATTGCTGATTCAGGCCAGGAAAAAAGCGCTTCTTGCCATTGCAGATCCCGAACTCCGGGGGGAAGCGCATGAAGCAATGATTCTGTATCTTTCCCGCAGGCGGCTTTCCCAAAAGGAAAAGAGGATTATTTTCGGACACGGAAGATCCTTTCATTCCCCGCATTCCCGCTGATATGCTGAAACGGATTTCCATGAACAATTGCAAGCAGATGCCGGGCAGTCTCTTTCAACTGGAAGACAAACAGTTTTTTTTCATATGAAACAGATGGATGCAAAGGAGCAGCAGGGGAATGCCCAATGCTGTCCATAGGGGAAAGGGAGCTGCGGAGCAGATCAGCATTTTTTTCCTGTTCTTCTGATGAATCTGCAATTTCATTAATAATTTTTCCGGCACGCCGGTTGTTTTCAACCGCATCATGGAATGCTGCCCTGGTTTTTTCAATCCATTGTGCCCCGTCAAGAATCTCTTTCAGGGTTTCCTGAATCAGTTCTTCTGTATTCTTTGCTGCAAGGGATGAACGCTGTGCCAGGTGACGGACCTCTGCGGCCACGACAGCAAACCCGGCTCCGGACTTTCCGGCTCTTGCGGCCTCCACAGCGGCATTCAGTGCAAGGAGATTTGTCTGAAAAGCAATGTCATCAATCATCCGGATGATGCTTCCCATTTTCTCACTTTTGGCTTTCACGGACAAAAATGCCCGGGTTGTTTCCTGCATGGACTGTGTGGCCACTTTGATGGATCGGATGGCCTCAGTGCGGGATGCTTTCATCTGTTTGGCATTATCCGCATTTCTGCGGATGGCGGGCGTCAGTTTTTCCACAGCAGACAAAGTCTGTCCGGCAGAGGCTGCGGAAAAATCCGATCGTTGCATCCGCTGCAGAGCAGCAGATTTGTCTTCTCCGGCAGAGGATGCAAGTTCTACCGCCAGATTTTCCAGTGTGGCTGCTGCATCAGCCAGGGGAAGACTTATCTGACGGGATAAGGAAAGGCAGAAAAACAGCAGAACAAGAAAAAAGGGAATTCCCATACCCGCGGTGAGGCTGAGTATCTGTCCGGAATTTTCGGCAAGCACCTCAGCAGGAATGGAAATGACAATTATCAGCATGGTGAAAAAAGAAGAAAGAAAAGCCGTGCCGGGAATCACGACTGTCATTGTTTTTTTCAGCCCGTATTTTTTCAGCAATCTTTTCCCCTCCCTGACGGGATTGTATCAAAATAACCTGTCTCAAAACCTGATGATTTGCGGACAAACCTGGTTTTCCGGACAGGAAAAGTGCACCGGTCATTTTTTTACAAACCCTGAAATCGGCTGTTAAGAACAGATAAAAAAAGGGACAGGGGCATGGAAAATGATTTTTCGCACCCCGGTACTTTTTATGGTTTCCCATTCGGGAAATAATCTGATATGTGCAGAATAAACGCAGTCGTGGTGTTTTTCAAGAAAAAAGTTCAAAAAAACAGACACATTCTGGAGATGATGATTCACATGCCGTTGACAGATGCCGAAAAACAGACTGTTTCCGGCCGGAAACCCCGCTGGCTGATGCGCAGTCTTCCTTCCAAACCGGAATATGAAATGGTGCGTTCCCTGATTGCCAGGGGCGGACTGCACACCGTGTGCCAGGAAGCCCGATGCCCCAATCAGTTTGAATGTTTTTCCCAACGCACAGCCACGTTTCTGATTCTGGGTTCCCGCTGTACACGGAACTGCGGTTTCTGCGCCATTGAACACGGGCTTCCTCCCCTCCCTCCTGATCCGGAAGAAGCCCGGAAAGTGGCTCAGACCTCAGCAGATATGGGGCTGCGTTATGTGGTCGTGACTTCTGTCACCCGTGATGATCTGGCAGACGGGGGCGCGGGGCATTTTGCAGAAACCATCCGGGAAATCCGGCGCAAAATTCCCCATGCCCTGATTGAGGTGCTGATTCCCGATTTTCAGGGAAAGGAATTTGCTCTCCGGACAGTGCTGGACGCGCGTCCCCATATGCTGAATCACAATATCGAAACCGTGCCCCGGCTTTATCCGGCTGTGCGCCCCCAGGCCGCATATGAACGATCTTTGGAATTAATCCGGCGTGTAAAAAAATATGATCCGGATATTCCTGCAAAATCCGGCATCATGCTGGGTCTGGGGGAAAGGGAGGAAGAAATTGAACAGACCCTGAAAGACCTGCACCGCGCGGGCTGCTCTTTTCTCACAATGGGACAGTATCTCCGGCCTTCTGAAAAACAGTTGGCTGTAAAACGCTATGTGGCCCCGGAAGAATTTGAGCAGTGGCGGGAACGGGCATTGCGGATCGGTTTCAGTGCGGTGTCGGCAGGGCCTTTTGTGCGGAGTTCCTATCATGCCGGGAAGATGTACCGGACAGTGGGCGGAATGGCAGAAAAAACATAATTGGATCAGGCAGATATGGCGAGCGGGGCGGGCACGTCCGTACCCACCCCGCAGGCCGGCGACAGTTTATAAAAATCAGTATCACCGAAGCTCTGACACTTCCTGCAAAATGAAGATTGCATCAGACAATCCGACAAGCCCATCGGAATTCCTGTCGAGGTTTTCGGGCAACGATCCGGTGTCAACACCGGAAAGCACTTTCAGTGTGACAATTGCATCCTGAAGACCGGTTCCGGTTGCGCCGCTGCCATATTCATGTGCACCCATATCAGGATGGCCGTCACTGACGCGGCTGACCAACTGATTTTTATACAGGTATTCATGCAAAGGAAGCAGGCTGATCCCGTTTGCTGTTCCCGGATTTGCACCGGTATTGATACCGGCAGAACCTGACAAAAGATGCCAGTCCTTTTCCGTTCTGTTCACAAACAGCGCGCCGGCAGTAATATTGTCGGCGGTAAAATTGTTTAAGGGGGTATAGAAATTGGCATCACTGCTTTCAGAACGGATAATGCCTCCGAACTTGTCAAAAATGTTGTTGACAATTTTGATCTTTGTCCCCTGGGCTGTGGCACTGTCGCACAGACGTATTCCCCTTGCTCCGGAATAATCCCCCACAAATGTGTTGTGGGAAACATACAGTTCCTTTGTCTGATTGGAACCGCTCTCACATCCGTACTGAATGGAGGAATAGTTGTCGGAATGAGGTCCCTTGTACAGTTCATTGCCTATCACATATGTCAGCCCCGCGTTGGGAATGTCAATATTGCAGCTCCCGGTATCGAACGGCACAGGGCTTCCTGTGGCAATCCGGTTGAACAGAATATGGTTTTCTCTGGCACGGGTTTTGACCTCATGTCCAAAATAAGCTCCATATGAATAACTGTTTTTCATGGTGAATTTTTTGATGTTTCCGATGTAGACATTATGGCTGTACTGATCGCTGATGATCTTCCAGTTGGAATCCAGATCGCCGCTGAAGGCAAACTCGCAGCCTTCGATCGTCAGATCAATGGGGGCAGAGGAAAAAGACTGCAGTCCGACTTCATTATGGTGAAAATAACAGTTTTTTATGGTAACCCTGTTGGTGCAGGTATTCACTGTCGCGTCCGGACACCGCACACCGATTCCGGCCCCCACACCTCCGGTGTCACTGCCCGGTTTTCCCTGGTTGGCTCCGGTAAATTCAATGTTCTCCACCAGAACATTGTCTCCCCGGATTTCCCATATCTCATCCAAATCTGATCCAACTTCCGGCAGCCAGGTGTAATATCCTGTTGTATCCATAACCGGTCTTTTTCCGTTTATCAGAACTCCCCGGATTGTCAGACTGTTCTGCTTCCAGAGCACAACAGCCTCAGCATCATTATACGTACGGTTGCCGTCAATCAGTACCGTATCTCCGCTTTGCACAACCTTTGCCTGAGAAAGTGCAGCCGGTGTTGCATATGTTTTTCCGGGTCCAACCTGCCAGGTGGCAGCAAAGGCGGGCTGTGCAAAGGCAGTCCATGCGAGAAATGAGAAAAAGATAAGAACAGGCAGGGTAAGGGGTTCATGTTTGTCAAAAAATGTATTTCTGTTAAAAGAATATCCAAAGCCAGTCATAAACAACCTCCCTATGTTGGGGTTTATAAAATCGGTCACGGGTCAAATCCCCTGACTGACCCTGACCGCTTACAAAAAAAATCAAACTTGCTGTGTTACATGACCAAGTTAGTTTTTATAGAATCGCTGACTGATCAACAAACTGAATTTATTTTAAAAATTAAAATTTTTAATCCTTATTGCATTCTATAAAAATCAAATTGGTCTTGCAGTGCATTCCGATCCAGTTGCCATGCATGTCTTTGAGAAGCAGAATATTTTCTGAGTCAGATGTCTGATTGTAGCAAATTTTCCACGGCTCTGTCAATTTTCAATCTGTGACCTGAAAATGAAGATAATTTTACAAAAAATCCGGTTCGTTATGTGCAAATAACATCATAAAATCAACTTGACGGAGCACGAGTGCAGCAACCGTATTTTTCAAAAAAATCAATCTGTTCTGTCAAAATGAAATTAAAAAAATCATACTTGAAGGAGCACGAATGCAAAAAAACGGATTTTCCTAAAAAATCAATTTGTTGTGTCAAAATGAAATCACAAAAATCATACCTGATGGATCATGAATGCAAAAAAACCTGATTTTTCAAAAAAATCCGGTTTGTTATGTTGATATGAAATCACAAAAATCATACCTGATGGATCATGAATGCAAAAAAATCGGATTTTTCAAAAAAATCCGGTTTGTTATATTGATATGAAATCACAGAATCAGACTTGACAGAGCACGAATGGAAAAACCGGATTTTTCAAAAAAATCCGGTTTTTAAGGGATTTGAAAATTGCTGATACACCGGTTTTGAGGTTTCAGTGTTCAGGTTTCAGTCCTGACCGCATACTGACACCTGACACCTGTGACCTGAACCGTCCGGTATTTTAAAAGTTTCACATTCCTTATGTTCATCTGAAATCACAGAATCAGACCTGACGGAGTGCTAATCTGTTTTGACTGCTTTGAGAAATTTTTTCGGATCAAGGATAAGCATAAGTGTTTTGTCCAGTTTGCACACACCAAGGCTCAAATTTGCCATGGACTGCGTTTCCGCTTCATCCTCTTTGTTCTGTTCTTCGATCCGGTCTTCCTGCACGGAAACCACATCCCCAATCCGATCCACCACTACGCCAAAGTTTTCCCCCACTCCGGGCTTAAACAGCACCAGACGGCTGTCTGAACCGATGACAGCCGGATTGAACCCCAGCAACCGCCGCAGATCAAGAATCAGATGAATCTGTCCCCGGATATTGACATAGCCTCTGATTTCTTTGGGAGCATGGAAAACGGGGGTAATTTCTGCTGTGGAATTGATTTCTTTGACGTCAAGAATATCCACGCCGAAAAGACGATCTGACAGGGTGAAGGTGCAGAACTGCCGGAGTGTTCCTGTCCGGATGTTTTTTTGTCTGTCCGGAAAATTTTTCATAAATCCGCCTTTCTCTCAGAGATGAACAAGCCTGACCGAATCCCGTGTTCCATGTCTCTTAATCTCCCTCCTGAATTCAGACGCACTTCATCACATATGATCAGAGCATATGAGGCAGCCTGAATTCACAGAACCGGATCCATAATCCCAAAATGAACATT
>CAZDIU010000184.1:0-10878 GCA_964505535.1 uncultured Desulfobacterales bacterium
GAAGGGGTCAGGGGTTGGGTTGTTCCCTAACTTAATGGAATTGGGGCTCTGCCCCGCAACGGGTCAGGAGGCGGGCAGGCGGCGAACCTGACAGCCCTGCCTTTTGCAAAGGGGGGCGGGGGGATTTGTCCGCAGTCCCTGAAAAATCCCCCTTAATCCCCCTTTAGAAAAGGGGGAAAACGGTCTGCGGCGTAACATCAGTAAATATATTTTCAATGGCGATTCGGTATTAAGCAGAAAAAAACAGATACCCGCTGTTTTTCGTTTCCGCAAAACTGTTTTTTCAACTTATTGATTTTACACTGTTTTCGCTGTGTCTGCGCTTTTGTGTCATACCGATTCGCCATTGGTTTGATCCAATATTGCGGTTCCGTCTGTGCAAAAAACCGCTCCGCTTAATTTTTGCACTCCTCCGGATCATCCCGTGACAGTATCAAATCAATGGCAAATTGGTGTCACAGGAGCAGAAAAACGCATCCTCATCAGAAAAGGAAACAAACCATGTCTCAAAAACGCCGCAGTCTCAGCCGGATCTTTCTGATCAATATGACACTGCTGACATTTTTTGCTGTCTCTGTCTTTGTCTATATCTGGCTCTCCCATGCGTACAGGCGGTTTGAAAGAGATGTTGCCGAACTGAGAACCGATTATATTGAATCCCGGAAAACCCGGCTGAAGAACGAGGTGGAAAGGACAGTGAATTATATCCGTTACATGAATTCTTCCACCGAAGACAGGCTCAAAAACCTGATCCGGGAAAGGGTGTATGAGGCACACAGCATTGCCATGAATATTTACATGGAAAACAAAGGCCGGAAAGAGGATGCCGAGATTGTGAAAATGATAAAGGATGCGCTCCGGCCTGTGCGTTTCAATTCCGGAAGAGGATATTATTTTGCAGGAAATTTCAGCGGAATTGAACAGCTTTTCGCGGATCGGCCGGAAATGGAGGGCAAAGATCTGTCAGCCATGCAGGATACCGAAGGACGCTATGTCATCCGGGACATGATCCGCATTGTCCGGGAAAACACAGAGGGGTTTTATTTCTACACCTGGACAAAACCGGAGGAATTGGGAAAAAATTTCCCCAAAATTGCATTTGTGAAACATTTTGAGCCTTATCACTGGTTCATAGGAACCGGTGAATATCTTGACAACATGAAAAAGGACATTCAGGAAGAGGCCATAAGACGGATTGTAACCATCCGGTTTGAAAAAGAAGGTTATCTTTTTGCAAGCACATACAAAGGAGAGCCTCTGTTCAGCAACGGGAAGATTACCGCAGGCGGGCCAAGTATCTGGGAACTCACTGATCCCAGCGGAATCAAAATTATTCAGCAGCAGCGGAAAATCGCGGAGAACCCGGAAGGCGGTTTTCTGTCCTATTCCTGGCACAAACTGGATAATCCCCAGCCTTGTCCCAAGATTTCCTTTGTCAAAGGTGTGCCGGAATGGGAATGGATCATCGGCGCGGGCGTGTATGCGGATGAGGTGGAAGCCGTCATCCGGGAAAAAAGGGAAACGCTGGAGGCCAGAATCCGGAATTATATGCTCAGGGTTTTCTGCATACTTCTCATCCTGTTTCTTCTTATCTCCCTGATCGCCTGGTATATGTCCCGCAGGATTATGGGAAATCTCAAAGTGTTTTTCTCCTTTTTTGACACTGCGGCCACCAGTCACAGCCCTGTGGATCTGAGTTCTCTGCACTATGCCGAGTTTGAAAATCTGGCCCTGTCAGCCAACCGGATGATTGAGGAGCGGACACGGATTGAATCGGCTTTGCGGAAAAGTGAGGAAAGATTCCGCAGCATTTTTGAATATGCGGCTGTGGGAATCGCTTATCTGGAAACTGACGGGCAGTTCATCATTGCCAATGAAAAATTCTGCCGGATTACAGGGTATAACATCGGTGAACTGCGCGATCTTTCTTTCCGGGACATCACCCACCCGGAGGAACGGGAAGCTGACATGAGTCTGGTGCAGAACCTGCTGACCGGCAAAATTGAAAGGATATCCAGAGACAAACGCTATATCCGGAAAGACGGCAGGGTTATATGGGGAAATGTGAATGTCTCACTGGTACGGAACACATCCGGAGAACCAGATTATTACATTTCTGTTCTTGAGGATATTTCCCAAAGAAAGGAAATGGAGCAGTCTCTGCGGCTCAGTGAATCCCGGTACCGTGAACTTTTTGACAATATGAGCAGTGGAGTGGCCGTATATGAGGCGGTTGAGGAGGGATCGGATTTTGTTTTCAGGGATTTCAACCGGGGGGCAGAACGGATTGAAAATATCAGAAAGGAAAACCTGATCGGAAAAAAAGTGACTGAGATGTTTCCGAGGATCAGGGAGTTCGGTCTTTTTGAGGTGTTTCAGCGGGTTTGGCGTACCGGCACCCCCGAACATCATCCCATCCGCCTGTATCAGGATGAGAGAATCACAGGGTGGCGGGAAAACTATGTGTACAAACTTCCCACCGGTGAAATTGTGTCCATGTATGATGACATAACGGAACGAATGGAAGCTGAGGAAGCACTCCGGGAAAGTGAGGAACGCTATCGTGCGCTGGTTCATGCCTCTCCGGCCGCGATTTCCATTTTTCAGGACGGATACATGGTTTTCACCAATCCGGCCGGAGCCAGAATTTTCGGTTTCTCCGATCCAAAGGAATGTTCGCAAAAACCGGCAATTGAACATATTGCCCCGCCGTACAGGGAAAAGATTCTGGAACGAATCAGAAGTCTGGAGGAATTCAAACCCAATCCGCCAGCAGAACTCGAAATCATCCGGAAAGACGGATCAGTCGTGATGATTGAATCCATTTCTGTTCCTGTAAAAATTCAGAACCGGAATGCCGCACTGCTTATCATTCAGGACATCAGTGAGCGGAAAAAGGCTGAGGAGGCACTGCGGAAAACCAAAAATTATCTGGACAATATCCTCATCTCCTCACCCTATGCCATTATCGGGCTGGATCAGGAGGAGTGCATCACCGTGTTCAATCCGGCTGCGGAAAAACTCGGCGGCGTGCAGGCAGCACAGGTGCAGGGAAGGAAGTTTGCGGATGTGATGGCAGATTTCGGAGAATGCGCTGAGGATGTCCGCACAGTGATGCAGAAGCGGCATCCTGTAATCCGGGAAAGGGTGAAAAAGGAGAAAAACGGGGAAATCCGCTGTTATGACATCATCATATATCCCCTTACGGCTGAGGGGACAGAAGGAGCGGTGGTTCGGATAGACTCGGTTACGGAAAGAATCCGTTTTGAGGAAATGATGATCCAGACCGAAAAAATGATGAGTGTGGGCGGACTGGCCGCGGGCATGGCCCATGAGATCAACAATCCTTTGGGCGGAATTCTCCAAAGCACCCAGAATATTCTCAGAAGAATCTCTCCGGATCTGCCTGCCAATGCACTCACGGCAGCAGAATGCGGAATTTCGCTGGATGCTGTCCGGGCTTATCTGGAAAAACGGAATATCATTGGTTTTCTGGACGGAATCCGGTTTTCCGGCCAGAAAGCGGCTGAAATTGTGCAGAATATGCTCAGTTTCAGCCGCCGCAGTGAATCCAGAACGGCTCCGGCTGATCTTGCCCTGCTGCTGGACAAAACCGTGGAACTTGCTGCCCATGATTATGATCTGAAGAAAAAATATGATTTCCGGCAGATTCAGATTGTCCGTGATTTCCCTCGGGATTTTCCCAAAGTGAGCTGTGTGGCAACGGAAATCGAGCAGGTGATGCTCAATCTGCTCCGAAATGCGGCCCATGCCATGTCTGCAAAGAAAGAACCCCATACACCCTCACGCATTACCCTGCGTCTCCGAAAAGAGGGAGACAAGGCCCGAATTGAGGTGGCGGACAACGGCCCCGGCATGGAGGAAAAAATCCGGCGCAGAATTTTTGAACCTTTCTTCACCACCAAAGAGGTGGGGGAAGGAACCGGGCTGGGGCTCTCCGTTTCCTATTTCATCATCACCAATAACCACAAAGGCAGCATGAGAGTTGAATCTGAACCGGGAAAAGGAAGCTGCTTTGTCATTCATCTGCCTTTTTAGAGGTGTCAGGTGTCCGGTTTCAGGTGTCAGGTAATGGAACCCTGAAATCTTGAACACTGAACACCGATCCCCCTGACACCTTTTTTTATAAAGTTTTTGACAAAAATCAGGATTTATAATAAAAGCATCTTTTGCTGTAACAGGATGCGGCAATGTTTGTGCAGGATGAATATATTAATCAAAATCAGGCAGTTGTCTGATATTTGAAAGACGGCTGCGGGCAAAGGAGGAAAGGTTCAGATGGACAGGAAAACCCTGGGTTTGTTGGTAACGGAAGCGCTTTTGATTGTTGTTCTTGTTGTGGTGATTGGCATGGACTTCAACAAGGCCCCTGTGGAGCATGCTGGTGCCCCTGAGGCCGCAGTGGAAGAAAAGGCCGCAGGCGGTGAAGAGGCAGTGGCAGTGCAGGAAGAAGCTGCCGAAGAAACAGCCGAAGCCAAACAGGAGGAAGCCGCAGAGGAAGAAGCTGAGGTGAAAAAGGAGGAAAAGGCGGCAGCAAAGGAAGAAAAACCGGCTGAAAAAGCAGCGGCTCCTGCCAAAGCTGCCGGTGGCGCTGCTGCTGATGTCATTGCACTGGAAAACCCGGCCTATCCGCACACCAAAGGCATTGTTCAGTTCACCCATAAAAAACATATTGATGAGTACAAGGTTGGCTGCGGGGAATGCCATCATGATGAAAGCGGTCAGCCCCTCAAAGATCTGAAGATGGGGGATCCGGTCATGGGCTGCATTGAATGTCACAGCAAACCCGGCAGAGCTCCGAAACCTGCGGGAGGAGAAAAGATGAGCCCGGAACAGAAACGGGAATACCATACAGAGGCCCTGCATGACAACTGCATTGAATGCCACAAGGAATTCAACAAGAAGAACAACACCAAGGCAGCGGCTGTCACCTGTGCACAGTGCCATCCGGGAAAGAACTAACTGAAAGTCTGTGAAAGCTCAAAGCCACCTGCCCGGCAGGTGGCTTTTTTTTGTTTATGCAGATTGCAAAGAAAAAGATTTTATCTGAAACCCTGAGAGACAAGGAGTTCCGAAGTTGGCCGAAAAACCCTGAGGGTTTTCAAAACCCTCAGGGTTTCAGGACTGATTTTTTATCAACTGCGCAACGAACAGAGATTTCAGAATACTCAGGGTTTTTGAATCAGATATTTTTTAAGGAGCAAGGAATGGTTTTCGGATACAGCAGCAACGCGTTTGTAAAATTTCCCCTTACAGAGGCCATCAGAAAAATAGGAAGACTCGGTTTCGGGGGATTGGAGATTATGTGTGACCGGCCTCATCTCTACCCTCCGGATTTTGGTATACAGAAAGTGAGAGATGTTCGGGACGCGCTGGAAAAAAATCACCTGAAAGTGACAAACCTCAACTGTTTCACCCTGTTTGCCGTGGGAAACACCTGGCTGCCATCCTGGATCGAGGCGGATAAAATCCGGCGGGACATCCGCATCCGCCATACCCTGGAATGCCTGAAAGTGGCAGCGATGCTGGGATGCGGCAATATTTCCATACCACCGGGCGGGCCTTTGGAAAAAAACATGACACGCAGCGAGGCACAGGCGCTTTTCTGTCAGGGGCTGGAGCAGGTGATTCCCCTGGCAGAAACCCTGGGCGTAAAAATGCTGATTGAACCTGAGCCGGATCTGTTTATTGAAAATACGGAACAGTTCAAATCCTTTATGCAGAATATCCGTTCAGACGCGGTGGGGCTCAATTTTGACATCGGCCATTTTTACTGTGTGGGCGAGGATCCGGCTGCAGCTTTTGAAGAACTCTTTGCCTGGATTGGTCATGTGCACCTGGAGGACATTGCTGACTCCCGGGTGCATCAGCATCTGATTCCCGGATACGGGGCCATTGACTTTTCAAACGTCTTCAAAACCATGAAACGGCTGGGCTATGCCGGGGACATCTGTCTGGAACTTTATCCCTATACGGAAACACCTGAGGAAGCAGGCCGGGAAAGTATGATGCATATCCGTCCCCTGTTTGAAGAAAGCGGGCTGGAGATGGGCAGATGAAAGACAAAGCGGTTTCCGGAAAATGCTGTTGCCAGTCCTTTTCTGTTCCTTTTTCCTATCCGGTTCATTTCACAAGAAATCTCTTTGATTTGAACAATCCGCTTCTGTGCGATGTGCTGAACCGGCTGGCGGAAAACCGGTGCCACCGTGCCATTGTGTATGCGGATGAAGGCGCTGTTTCCGCGCATCCGGCCCTGGGTTCCCGGATTGCAGCCTATTTTGAGAAACATGCCCAAAGCATGGAACTCTGCTCTCAGCCCCAGGTGATTCCCGGAGGCGAGCGGATAAAGGAAAACTGGGATGCGGTGCACAGGATTATAAAGGAAATCGGAGAACAGCGGCTGGATCGGCAAAGTTATGTCATTGCCATTGGCGGCGGCGCTGTTCTGGACGCGGTGGGTTTTGCCGCGGCCATTGTTCACCGGGGCCTGCGTCTGATCCGTGTGCCCACCACCACACTGGCCCAGAATGACGCGGGCATCGGCGTCAAAAACAGCATCAATGAACTGGGGCAGAAGAATTTCATCGGAACCTTTGCGCCCCCCTTTGCCGTGCTCAATGATGCGGATTTTCTCACCACACTGGATTTTGATCACTGGATTGCCGGGATTGCCGAAGCCTTCAAGGTTGCCATTATCAAGGATGCGGATTTTTTTGCTTTTCTTCTGCAAAATGCAGAGGAGTTCCGTAACCGGAATCTGGAACGCATGGAAGAATCGGTTTACCGCTGTGCAGTTCTTCATCTGGATCATATCCGCAGCAACGGGGACCCTTTTGAATTTGGCTCTGCCAGACCTCTGGATTTCGGTCACTGGGCTGCGCACAAACTGGAAAGCATGTCCGGATACCGTATTGGACACGGTCAGGCTGTGGCCATCGGCATCTGCATGGACGCGTATGCGGCCATGACACAGGGACTGCTGGACAAAACAGAAATGCAACAGATTCTGGAAGGTTTTGTGCGCACCGGGCTGCCCGTCTGGCATCCGCTGCTGGAGCGTGAGGGAAAAGACGGACTGCCGGAAATCAGCGAAGGCATTGAATCTTTTCGGGAGCATCTGGGCGGACAGCTTACCCTTACCCTGCCAAAAGGCATTGGAAACAAAATTGAAGTTCATGACATGGACAGGAAAATCGTGGCGGAAAGCATCAGATTTCTGCAAAAGCGGCACGCGCAGACAAAAGGGAATTCCGTGCAATGAAAATCCTGATTCTCACAGCCTGCACCGGAGACAAGGCACATGCGCCTGCCAACTGTCTCACACAGGCTGATTTTCAGCAGATGGGCACTGCAACCTTTGCAGAAAGGGAAAAGGAGCTGTCCGCATTCCGGCTGTCTGCCGGAGAAATGTACACGGGCAGGCAGCATGTTTTACTGAAAAAAGGGCTGAATCTGCTCAGAAGATTCTGCCCCGGCATTCAGTTTGATCTGAAAATTGTTTCAGCCGGATACGGTCTGCTGGAGGAACATGCGCCCATTGTCCCCTATGAAATGACATTTTCCGGCATGAAGGCAAAGGATTTGCGCAAATGGGCAGATTTTCTGGAGCTGCCTGCCAAAACCCTTTGTGCGATTGCCGGTTATGACACGGTTTTCTTTCTTCTGGGAAAGGAATATCTGCGCGCGGTTGATTTGCCAAAACAGTTTGATTTTCCGGGAAACTGTGTGTTTGTCTGCGGCAGAGGCGGACAGGCGTATCTTCCCGAAGGTCCGCGCGTGCATTGTCTTTTGCTGGATAACAAGGATGGCCGGAGGCTGGGGGCAGCTCTGGTTTCTCTCAAGGGACGGGTGATGGAAATTCTCGGTGAGGAGGCCAGACATCAGGGAGGGGCTTTTGCTGCTGACATGTTTCGGTTTCCGGATCGGCTGAAAGATTTCATCCGCAGCTTTGAAAAAAAACAGGGAACGGTTCCGGGTCCGGAACAGAAAACCTCCTTCTCTGCAAAGAAAAAAAACGGCGCGGATGCCCTGCTTATTGCGGAGTATGACGCCCGTGTCATCCGGGTGCCGGAATCCTGGAAAAACAGTCCGCACCGGAAAAAAATGCGCTATTTCATTCCGGAATGGGATGATCTGGTCAATCCAGCGTATGATTTTCTCACCGACAGCCATCCGGACGGAACCGGGGACGCGTATGAACATGCCCATTACGCACATGAAATTTATGAAAGCCCCCCCTATGACGGCATTCTGATTTCCAAAATTATCGTGGAGGCAAAGAAAAACAAAAAAGTCCTTCTGGAAAAACTGGGGGTTCACCGCTATCTGCGGGTTCCCCGTGAATTTCCCATCATGGGAGACTGCGGCGCGTTCGGTTATCTCATGGAAGCAGAACCTCCCTATGAAACCCGCGAGATACTGGAGTATTACCAAAGTCTGGATTTTGATTACGGGGTCAGCATTGATCATCTCATTGTCAATGCGGTGATGAAAAAAGAGGTATTTTTTCTGCTCACTCCGGACCGGGAAAAACGGGAAATCAGCGAAAAGGAGTATCAGAAACTCCGGAAAAGCGGAAAGGCCGCCGAAGTTTCCTCCCGCAAATTTCAGGAAAATCTCTTTGATTCCACCCCCCGCGTTTGGAAAACGGAAATAGCGGATGATGCGGAAAAATTCCGGCGCTATGAACTCACGGTGAACAATGCCCGGTCCTTCATGGAAATGCACCGAAAACGCGGCTGCACGTTCACACCCATTGGCGCGGCCCAGGGCTGGTCTCCGGAAAGTTACGCGGACGCGGTAAGAGAATACCAGAAAATGGGATACACCTATATTGCACTGGGCGGACTGGTGCGGAGCAAAACACCGGAAATTCTGGAAGTGCTGAAAGCTGTGAACCGTGTTCTCAAACCCGGCACGGATCTGCACCTTTTTGGTGTGGCCCGTCCCGAAGCCCTGAAAGAAATGCAGCACCTGGGGGTGCGCAGCCTGGACAGTGCGTCTTTTCTGCGCCGGGCCTGGCTGGGGGCAAATTCCAATTATTTTGCACCCGGACACAAATACGCGGCCATTCGCATTCCCCAGCCGGAAAAAAGCCCCAAGGCCAAAAAAATTGTTAAAGCCGCAAAAGCCTCATTGGAGGAAATTCAGGCACTGGAAAAAAAGTGTCTTCAACTGCTGCGGGCCTATGACCGGGATGAGGCGGATATGGAAGAAGTGTTTGCGGCAGTCATGATCTATGACGGACTCATCGAAGGCAGACGGGTCGGTCATGATCGGATGATTCGCAAAACCCTGGAGGATCGGCCCTGGAAAAAATGCCAATGCCGGATTTGCCGGGAAATCGGAGCGGAAGTGATCATCTTTCGCGGAAACAACCGCAACCGGCGGAGAGGCTTTCACAATACGCATTTTTTCTATCAGCATTTCCGCAACATTTTCGGAGCGGAGTAGCGGGCAGGAAATAAGCGGGAGTGCAAAAATTTTTATTTTTGTACTCCATGTCCTGCCTTTTCACAAAAATATTCCATGCCATTCAGAAACGATCCTTCTCAGACCTTTCTTTTTGAAAATATGACGGCGTTTCATAAAACACTTTTCCGTTTTTATCAAATCTTACAGTGGGGTATTCCTGAAATGCAAGCAGACCGGAAAGCTGTTTTGTTTTCTCCCTTTCCAGAACTGTCTGTTGTCAGAAAAAATTTTTATCTTCTGTCGGACAAATTTTATCCCGCGTCTTTTTCCTTTTCAAATATCTCCCACAGCAAAATCTTCACATCAAAGGAGGCAAGGGGCAGTTCCTCGTCCCAGTTGAAGATTTCCGGAGCTCCGTAACCACCTTTTTTCAGAACATATCTTTCCGCGGTGCAGTCATCCGGGAACACAAGAATGTATTCCTTCACCCCGAACCGTTCATAAAGATTCTTCTTTTCCCTTCTGTCTTTCAGAGAAGTGGACGGAGAAATCACCTCAATAATCAGAACCGGAGCGCCCTGTATGTTTTTTTCCGTAATCATGTTCCGATCACATACGGCAAACACATCCGGCTGCACAACATTGTATTCATCAAACACCACATCTGCGGGCGCAATGAAAACCGGGCATTTTTTCCCCAGAGATTTTTTTAATTCATAGGAAATATTGAGAACAATGTTCTGATGCCGAATCAGGGGAGCAGGACTCATATCATAGGCCTCGCCCTCAATGATTTCCCATCGCTCACTGTCAGGCCAGTGCTGATAATCTTCATATGTGTAAGCCTCGTTTTTCAGTGCAGGCAGTGCCATAAAAACCTCCTTTGTTCAGGTTATCTGTTCTGATTGTTTCAGTCAATCCCATGAATCTCTTTCTCCGTTTACATATTCCTGTGCATCCATATCTTTCCAGATTTTCTTGCCAAGTCCTTTTATGTCATAAATATCCAACCCCGATCCTCTGTCCGGTTCTCTGGAAAGTTCCGGCAGTATTTTTGAGATAAGAAACAGTTTTTCCGGGGTGGACAATTCTGAAATTTCACCGCAGATTCTCTGCACATTGGCATTTTGCATTTTGTATTCTCCTTTTTTCTGTGGATGAATCCATAATTTATTCATAATTGTTATGTATTCACTGATGTTACGCCGAATTGTCATACCTGCGAAAGCCGGTATCCAGAACCCTCTGATATTGCTGGATTCCGGCTTTTGCCGGAATGACGGAAAACACATCGGTCTGCCGGGTTCTGAAGGTTCGGCGTAACATCAGGTATTCATACCAGATTTGACAATTTTCAGAATGAAAATTGTCAAATCTTATCTGCATCCTTTTCCTTTTCAAATATCTCCCACAGCAAAATCTTCACATCAAAGGAGGCAAGGG
>CAZDIU010000185.1:0-10843 GCA_964505535.1 uncultured Desulfobacterales bacterium
ACTTGCGGCCTATCATCAGTATTACGCGGTCAACCGGGCAGTGGTCTCAACCCTTCGTGCAGCAGGTTATTCTGCGGAAACGGATAAAAATTGGCCTGAAATAATGAAAGAATCTCCTGAAAGCTATGGTGTCAGGGGTGTCAAATCCCAGCCTCCCGGTGACAGAAAAGGCGGTGTTGTCTGGCACACGCAGGGAAGCGGCAAATCGCTTTCCATGGTTTTTTATACCGGCAAAATCGTGCTTGCAATGGATAACCCCACAATCCTTGTCATTACTGACCGCAATGATCTGGATGATCAGCTTTTTGAGACCTTTGCCGCTTCAAAACAGCTTTTGCGACAGGAACCCGTACACGCGGCAGACCGGGAACATCTCAAAAAACTGTTAAAGATTGCCTCCGGAGGCATTGTTTTTTCCACCATTCAGAAATTTCAGACCGGTGAAGGCAATGTCTATGAAAAACTGTCGGATCGTAACAACATCATTGTCATTGCTGATGAGGCGCACAGAACACAG
This sequence comes from uncultured Desulfobacterales bacterium, assembly GCA_964505535.1. GTDB lineage: Bacteria > Desulfobacterota > Desulfobacteria > Desulfobacterales > Desulfococcaceae > JAABRU01. The sequence continues at coordinate 518 of CAZDIU010000185.1, forward strand.
TATGGATTCAAACCCAAAACCGCAGATGACAAAGACAGAAACGGAACCGTCATCGGCAAAAAAATTGTCTACGGTTTTGCCAAGTATATGCGGGATGCCCTGCCCAATGCCACGTATCTGGGATTTACAGGCACACCCATAGAAAATACTGATGTCAACACACCTGCGGTTTTTGGCAATTACGTTGATATTTACGATATTGCACAGGCTGTTGATGACGGAGCCACAGTCCGTATCTTTTATGAAAGCCGTCTTGCAAAAATTGCGCTCAGTGACAAAGGCAGGAAACTTGTCAGTGAACTGGATGAGGATCTGGATCAGGAAGAACTGGCTGAGACGCAGAAGGCCAAAACCAGATGGACCCAGCTTGAGGCGCTCATTGGCAGCAAAAAACGTATCAAACAGATTGCAAAAGATATCATTGCCCATTTTGAACAGCGTCAGGAAGTCATGGACGGCAAAGCCATGATTGTCACCATGTCCCGAAGAATCGCTGCGGAACTCTGCAAAGAAATCCTGAACCGCAAACCCCGGTGGCATAGCAATGACCTGAAAAAAGGCGTTGTAAAGGTTGTTATGACATCGGTTTCATCAGACGGGCCTGAAATCTCCAAGCATCATACCACCAAAGAACAGCGCAGAATACTGGCAGACAGAATGAAAAACCCGGAAGATGAACTGAAACTGGTGATTGTCAGGGATATGTGGCTGACCGGTTTTGATGTTCCGTGCCTGCACACCCTTTATATTGACAGGCCAATGAAAGGGCACAGCCTCATGCAGGCCATTGCACGGGTCAACCGGGTTTACAGGGATAAAACAGGCGGGCTGATTGTTGATTACCTGGGCATTGCCTCGGATTTGAAAAAAGCCCTGTCTTTTTATGCAGATTCAGGGGGCCGGGGCGATCCTGCGGCTGCTCAGGAAGAGGCCGTTGCCTTGCTGCTTGAAAAACTGGAAGTTGTTTCTCAGATGTTTTTCAATTTTTCCTATGAGGAATACTTTGAGGCAGACACACGCAGAAAACTTTCTCTTATTCTTGAAGCTGAAGAACATCTGCTGGGTCTGGAAAATGGAAAGAAACGTTTTATCAATGAAGTCAACATGCTTTCCCAGGCATTTTCAGTGGCTGTTCCCCATGAACAGGCAATGGCCGTCAAAGATGAAGTGGCTTTTTTTCAGGCGGTAAAATCCCGGCTGGCAAAATTTGACAGAACCGAATCAGGCAAAACAGATGAAGAGATGGAAACGGCCATCCGGCAGGTCATTGACAAGGCTTTGATTTCAGAGAAGGTTATTGATATTTTTGACGCAGCCGGGATAAAGAAACCGGATATTTCCATTCTCTCCGAAGACTTCCTTCTTGAAGTCAGGAACATGAAACATAAAAACATTGCGCTGGAGGTATTGAAAAAACTGCTCAATGATGAAATAATGTCCCGAACAAAAAAGAATCTTATCCAAAGCAGAACCTTAATGGAAATGCTTGAAAACGCAGTCAGGAGGTATCAGAACAAAATACTGACCGCAGCCGAAGTAATTGAAGAACTGATTGCTCTCTCAAAAGAAATCCGGAAAATGGACAAAGAACCTCAGGAAATGGGGCTGTCTGAGTATGAATATGCTTTTTATACCGCCATTGCCAACAGCAGCAGCGCGCGGGAAGTCATGGGAAAAGAAAAATTAAGGGAACTTGCTGTGGTTCTGTATGAAAAAATAAAAGAAAACGCTTCATTGGACTGGACAATCAAAGAGAGCGTCAGGGCAAAGCTCAAGATCATGGTGAAAAGGATACTGCGCAAATACGGTTATCCGCCGGATATGCAGATGCTGGCCACAGAAACCGTGCTGAAACAGGCCGAACTCATAGCAGAGGAACTGACAAGGCGGTAATCCGGCATTTCAAAATATCAAAAGAATACCGCAAAGAAATACAAAGATATTTTTCGTACAGAAACATACACCCGGAAAAAATTATGAACAGCATAAAAGACAGCAATCCGCAGCCTGAAACCCTGAAAATCGAACTGCGGGATATTCAGAAACATTACGGAGCAGTGCGGGCCAATGACGGGGTGAACCTGATCCTTGAGGCCGGAAGCATTCATGGCATTCTGGGAGAAAACGGGGCAGGAAAAAGCACGCTGATGAAGATTCTTTCCTGCTATATCCCCAAAACCAGCGGCACGATACTGGCAAATGACTGTCCTGCGGACTGCCGGACACCGGCCGAAGCTTCTGCCTTGGGAATCGGGATGCTGTATCAGGATCCCCTGGATTTTCCCCAGCTTTCAGTGCTGGACAATTTCATGCTGGGACAGATCAGCGGTTTAAGGGACAGGCGCAGGGATTTTGCCCTGAAATTCCGTGAACTGGCCGATTATGCAGGGTTTGATCTGGATATGGATGCCAGTGTCAGCCGACTTACGGTTGGGGAACGGCAGCAGTTGGAGATTCTGCGCCTTCTGTCTTTGGGCACAAAAATGCTCATCCTTGATGAACCCACCACCGGCATTTCCGCTCTGCAGAAAGAATCCCTGTTCCATGCACTGAGGAAACTGGCCTCCGAAGGCAAAACTGTGGTGCTGGTTTCCCACAAACTGGAGGATGTGGATATTCTCTGTGATCAGATTACCGTGCTTCGCCAGGGCAGGGTTGCGGGCAGTGCTGCCGCGCCTTTCAACACCCGGCAGGTGCTGGAAATGATGTTCGGAACCCCGCCGATGCCTCCGCACAAATGCGGGGCAGAACCGGGATCGGAAATCCTTTTTCTGAAGGATGTTTCCGCATCCGGAGGCAGAAGCGGCCTGAAGAACTGCACTGTCTCCATCCATCAGAATGAGATCATCGGGCTGGCCGGTCTCGAAGGCAGCGGCCAGGGCATATTTCTCCGGGTGGCAGCAGGCCTGATCCCACCCTCTGCGGGGAGTGTCCGGATCAGGGGAAAAAACATGCAGGGACGGGACCATCATGCCTTTAAAAACAAAAAAGTCAGTTTTCTGCCCACAGATCGCCTGGAGGAGGGATTGGTTCCGGGCCTGACGCTTACCGAGCATTTTGCCCTGACCAACCGGAGAAAACTCTTTCTGGTGGGATGGGTGGAGGCATTCCGGAAAGCAGTAAAAAACATTGATTATTTCCGCATAAAGGGAAAACCCGAATCCACTGCCGATTCTTTGTCCGGCGGAAATCAGCAGCGCCTGCTTCTTTCCTTTCTGCCCGAAGATTCGCAACTTCTGCTTCTGGAAAATCCCACCAGAGGGCTGGATCTGGAATCCGCACTTTGGGTATGGAAGCATCTCCAGACATACTGTGAACGGAAAACCGCGATTGTGTTTTCCTCTCCGGAACTGGATGAAATTCTGATGATGGCCGACAGAGTGCTTGTTTTTTTTGACGGGCAGATGATAAAGGATGTGAAAACACGGGATACAGATATAAACGAACTGGGCCGGGCCATTGCCGGAAAGGTCTGAAAAATGGAAATTAAGGACAAGTCATCTGTCAGCATCAAAGCCCCTTACACGGCCGCTCTGACAACCGTGAAAGGGCTGATGACACTGCCTCTGCTGCTTATTGCCGGAGGTGCAGGACTGCAGATGGCAGGCATTTTCTCCTGGAATAGGGTGGCCTATATCATGGGCGGCGTTGCTTTGGGCATTCTTTTTCTGTCCTGGATCATTCTCCGGATACGCAGTGCCGTCACTGCCTCCCGCATGAAAGACTTTCTCAGCAGCACCCGTGTTCTGGTGCAGTGGTCTTATTCTCCGGAAGAATGGAAAAAGATGCGGGAAGCCGTATGGGAAGAGGAAAAAGGGGATTGGCGCGTTCAACTGGGATGTCTGACAGTCCTGTTCGGCATTGCGGGAGGTCTGACCGGCGTGATGATCGGCGCAGATGAAGGATTCGCGGAGGCTGTGGCCGGAGGTCTGATTGGCCTTCCGGCCGGACTTGCTCCCGGAGCAGTCATCGGCACAGTGGTCAGCCGCATCAACCGCATTATCAGCCGCCGTGCCCATGCAGACAATGTTCCGGCCCATGTCGCACTGGGACATCAGGAAATCCTTTTCAATGACAGTTACTTCAGGGGCAATGGCATCACCCGTTATATTCAGAATGTCCGATTCGGCAAAGGGGAGCAGGCAGACGAACTGATTGTCAGTCTCTGGTGGCCCCAGATTCGCACAGATCCGGAAAAGGAATGGACAATTCCGATTCCGGATCAGATGCGGCAGGAAGTGGAATCTGTTCTGGACAGGATAGCCTCACCGGTAAAAACGGACAGCAGCATGTGAGGAACCCACCTTGCGCACCGAGGTCATACCGATGAAAGTCGGTATCCGGAATCAGTTGAAATTACTGGATTCCGGCTTTCCCCGGAATGACGGGCGGATACAGCAGTTCTTTGATTTTTGGAAGGTCTGCGCGTAAGGTGAATGAGGAATTCGGAAGAAAACTTGGAAATTTCTTATTCATGTGACAAATTTCTTATTTTTTATAATATCCTGTAATAATAAATTATATGATAAAATTCCACAGAGACGCGACTGAGAAAATTCTTCAGAAATGAGATTTTTCTGAAACTGCCAGAATGTCCAATCAATTTCCATCCTCTTATATCCATCTGATTATACAATATAATTTCTCAAACACCCTGTATGGCATATTTTATGCTAAGAATTAGTATTTTATATGAACAAAATTTATATTTTGGTTTAATCAAAAATATAAAATAAAATAAATATTTTTTATTAATTTAAATTCATAATATGAAAAATATTTAAAAATGACAAATCATCCCGAAGGAGGGAGGATATGAAAAATGCTGTCATTCTTTCCACAGGAAGTTATATTCCTGAAACAATGATCCGCAATGAGGATTTGACACAGTTCCCGCAGACAGCTCTTTCGCTGATTGCGGAAAAAACCGGTGTGGAATCCCGGTATCACGCGTCCGATGACCAGTGCACTTCTGATCTCGCGGTGCTGGCAGCCCGCAAGTGTCTGAACAAAATATCTTTTCCTCCGGAACAGATTGATGGCATCATTGTATCCACATCCTCGCCGGACCGGATGCAGCCTGCAACCGCCACCCGTGTGCAGCATCTGCTGGGCGCGGGCAAAGCCTTTGCTTTTGACATTAATTCCGTGTGTTCCGGCAGTGCATACGGCATAGCCGCGGCCGACGCGTTTATGAAAACCGGAAGATATGAAAATATTCTGTTCATCGCCTCGGAAATCTATTCCAGGATCCTGAACAAAAAAGATTTTTCCACCTTTCCCTATTTCGGGGATGCAGCCGGGGCCATTCTTTTCCGGCCTGGGGATTCCCGTGAAGGGGTGCTGCATTCCTGCCTGAAAACCGATGGCAGCGGGGCTGATGCAATCTGTGTGCCCGGAGGCGGGAGCATGATGCCTTTTGATCAAATCAGCAAACCGGTTAACGCCTATTTCAAAATGAACGGCAAGCTCGTGTTTTCCTTTGCCATTGCCAAAGGATCGGAGATTATCCTGCAACTGCTGGAGGAGGCCGGAGCCTCTCTCCGGGATGTCAGGTGTTTCATCTGCCACCAGGCCAATATCAATATTATCCGGGCAATATCAGAGAAAATTGAAATGCCCCTGAACCGTTTTTTTGTGAACCTGAACCGGTACGGCAATACCGCGAGTGCGTCTGTTCCGGTGGCTTTGGATGAGGCACTGGGCCAGGGTGTCATTGGCAAGGGGGATCTGATTGTCACCGCTGCTTTCGGCGGGGGCCTGTCCTGGGGCGCCAATCTGATCCGTGTCTGACGGTTTCCGTGAAATCCGGCTCTCCCGGTTCCCGAACACCGCGACGGGATCTGTCCGTGTTTTTTTGTCCCAACTGCATCGTAATCAATCCATAAACCGAAAAACTGAACACAAGGAGGAAGAAAAATGGATTCAATGCTTCAGGAACTGCATGAAGGTCTTCAGGAAATCTTCCCGGAAATGGAGGACATGGTCATCACTTATGAAACAAAGCTTCAGGAGATTCCGGACTGGGATTCCATGTCCTCTGTGAATCTGCAGGTATTTCTGGAGCAGCATTTCGGCATTTCCGTAAGCCAGGATTTTCTGGGTGACAATACCACCATTGGGGAAATTCTGGTACTGAGGGAGATGCAAAAGGAGGCAGCGTGAGTTTCCTGCAATCATTGTCACGGAATTCATTCACTGATCCGCTTGGCATGATTTCCTCTTTTGCCCAGGTGCAGAAAGCCTGGGGACAGGACATGGACACATTCAGGAAAATGCTTGCAGATCTGAACACGGGCATTCTGGATGTTACAGCGGAAGAACTGCCCCGGATTCTTTCTTCTGACGGACATGGCCGGGATGCTTCGGCAAAAGGGGCGGAAAATGCCGGCGCACAGCTTCTGGATCAGGTAAAAAAAAATGCCCAGGCTGCCAAAAAATACCACAGGGTGATCAGCCAGTGGTTCAAAACCTGTGCGGAAAACGCTCCGGGCATATCTGAGACAGACCGGGAACGCGCCCTGTTCTGGATCGGGCAGTTCAGTCAGGCCGCAGTGCCGTCCAATTTTTTCTGGACCAGTCCCACTGCTGTCAAACGCTGTCTTGACACCAAAGGGGAAAGTCTGCGGCAGGGGCTGCAAAACTGGCTCAATGACCTCAACAGGGGGGAACCGCTGGTGTCAATTGCAGATCCGGATGCGTTCAGGCTGGGAGAAAACCTGGCCTGCACACCCGGAGATGTGGTTTTCCGGAATGAACTTTTTGAACTGATCCGGTACCGGCCAGCCACAGCTCAGACATTTGAAATTCCCATTGTCCTGATACAGCCCTGGATCAACAAATTCTATATTTTTGATCTGAGTGAGCACAACAGCCTGGTGCGGTATCTGCTGCATCAGGGTTTTACCGTGTTCATGACCAGTTGGAAAAATCCGGGGTCGGATATGCGCAATACCGGTTTTGCGGATTATATGCTGCGGGGAGCGCTGAAGGCTGCGGAAGCAGCAGCGGAAATCTGCGGCGTCAGACAGGTTCATGCGGCAGGATACTGCATCGGCGGCACTGTGCTGACCGCTCTCCTGGCCTGGCTGAACCGCGGGGCTGTGCGGAAATCCCTGCTGCCCATTGCCCATTGGTCCGTCTTTTCCACGCTCACGGATTTTTCAACCCCAGGGGAACCGGGGGTATTCATCACGCGGGAATCTGTGGAGGCTGTTGAGCGTCTGATGGCAGCACAGGGTTTTCTGGATAAAAAATATTCCGGCATGGCATTCCGGATGCTGCGTTCCGACAGTCTGATCTGGCGCTATGTGAGTCATAACTATCTCCACGGAGCTGCACCGCCCAAATCTGACATGCTCTACTGGAACAGTGACAGCACCCGGCTGCCGGAAAAAATGCTGTCCTTTTACCTCAGGGAGTTTTATCTGGCAAACCGGCTGATCCGCAAAGACGATCTGGAACTGGCAGGCCGCCCCATTGACATGGAAAGGATTGTCCAGCCGCTCTATGCAGTCGGTGCTGTTCAGGATCATATCAGCCCCTGGAAAGGGACATTCCGAACCGGTCAGATGGTGGGTGGGCCGGTGAGATATGTGCTGGCCTCTGAAGGGCATATCACCGGCATTGTGAACCCGGTGTCAGAGCGTTCCGCCAAAAAATGCTGGATCGGTGATGTTGCAAAAAATATGCAGCCCGATGACTGGCTGGCCCGGCAGAAGGAACTCAACGGGTCATGGTGGCCGGACTGGGCAAACTGGCTGGCTGAAAAGTGCGGCCCGAAAGTAAGTCCCCCGTCTGGGGGCTGCGGAATTTACCGTCCCCTTTGCACTGCACCCGGAAAATATGTGACCGAACCCTGAACTGCATGAACACTTCAGACACAAGCCGGATGAAGGCGCAGAACGCATCCGGTTTTGGCAGCGGTTCAATTCTGACGGACATCACACCGGGAATTCCCGACAGAGGGCAAAACCTTTTTCTCCGTAATGCCGATTCACCATTGAAAGTATATCCGGAATTATTGCGGCCAATGAGAAGGGTCAATGGCCGGATTTCAATGGATTCACGTTTGTGAAACGCCTTGTAATACCAATTCCCCATTGATTTAATACAATACCGCCCCTTTTTCAGCGCCGGGTGAACCCGCGGTTCCCCTCTCTCCGCAGGGCTGTTAAGTTCTGTTTCGGGTTTCCCCCTTTGCTCTCGTTGCGGGGCTCTGCCCCGCAACGAGTCAGGAGGCGGGGCAGGCGGCGAACCTGACAGCCCTGCCTCTCAGGAGGGGATTTTTTAAAGAACTTAACAGCCCTGCTCCCGCCGGGGGAGGGGAATTTCTGAACCGGCGGATTTGACCCACTACCCAGAAAATCAGGGAAAAGCAAATTTTTTTAATGCCGGGATTTTCTCTCCAAAGATATTTCCGCCCATCCCACAGCATGCAGAGAATCAGCGAAAAATTGAATAAACTTGCTTTTGCAGGGTAAGATAAGGTAAAAATAAATATGCTGTAAACAGAAACCCGATGTGTTTTGCAGTTTTCACCCGGAGAATTTACAGTAAGGGAGGAGAACATTGGAATACGACAACCCGTGGAAAGAGGCTCTGGAACTGTATTTTAAGGATTTCATGAGCTTCTTTTTTCCGTATATCCATGCGGAGATTGACTGGTCAAAGGGCTACGAGTTTCTGGACAAAGAGTTGGAAAAAATTGTCCGGGATGCGGAAACCGGACGCAGGTATGCGGACAAACTGGTGAAGGTGTTTCTGCTCAATGGCGGAGAGACCTGGCTGCTCATCCATATCGAGATTCAGGATGACAGGGACAGTGAATTTGAAAAACGCATGTTTGTTTACAATTACCGGATTTCGGATCGGTATGACCGGGAAGTGGTCAGTCTGGCTGTGCTGACCGACACCAGTGCCAAATGGCGTCCCGGCAAATATACCAAAGGCAGGTGGGGATGCCAGACGGTTTTCCGTTTTCCGGTCATCAAACTCACGGATTACCGGAAAAAATGGAAAAAACTGGAGCAGGATCAGAACCCCTTTTCGCTGGTGGTCATGGCCCATCTCAAATCCAAAAGCGTGAAAAAGGGAGAGTCCCGGAAACGCTGGAAACTTCACCTGATGCGTCTGCTGTTTGAACGGGGTTATGACCGTCAGGACATTCTGGAACTGTTCCGGTTTATTGACTGGCTGGTGGAACTGCCCGAAGACATGGAAAGGCAGTTCCAGGAGGAACTTACAGAAATAACGGAGGAAAAGAAAATGCCTTATATGACAAGCATTGAAAGACTGGCAAGAAAGGAAATGCTTTTGGAGTATATCTCAACGCGGTTTGCTTCTGTGCCTGATGATGTGGCAGCCGCAGTAAACAGCATAAAAGTTGGAGATATGCTTAAGCACTTGTTTCATCATGCTATTTTGTGCAAAAATCTGGATGATTTCAGAAAAATTCTGTTTACTGAACAGACCGGACAATCACAGGCATAACTATCCGGAAATTGCCGGGGCGGAGATTTCCGCCCCGGATGATCGGGTTTATCTCAGCTTTGCTGTTTTCTGCAAAGCATAGACCGCTTCCGGAATGCCGATGCGCTGATCATTGTTGACATCCGCATCAATGTGGATGTTTTCCACGGTAATGCCGGACACAATCCGCAGGGCCAGAATCGCATCTTCCAGATCAGCCTTTCCGTTGCGGTTTATATCTGCCCGGTAATCAATGGGATTCCATGTGACCCCATATTCCTCGCTTCCTTTGAAGGTCGGCGCGGCAATGGGATTGCCGGTTTCCAACTCCATGTAATTGGGAGCAGGCATGGTGCTTTCACTTGCTGCGCTGCTGTCCCAGAGTTTAAAGGTGATGGCATGGCCGTCTGTGAATCCGTTGCCGGTTCCGTCATCCTGGGAGCAGGTGATGATGAGGGGACTTGCATAGGAGATTTCACTTTCCACCACTGCCGCGCCTACGCATTTGCTTCCGTCATACACAGCAATTTCATCCCCGATGGAAACCGAGGCGTTCACACCTGCAATGTACAGATTCATGCGGTTGAAGGGATTTCCCGTCCATACGGTTGTGAAATGGCTGGTGGAGGTACGGACTTCCCGTGTTTCCTCTGTCCTGCCTGCGGGTACGCCGGATTCATACAGAATCAGCACAGCGTCTTTGTTCACTTTGATTTCATAGCCTTTTCCCGCTGTAAAATTGCCGATTCGGTTTGTCCATGTGCCAAACACTTTGAGGATGGAACTTCCGGTTTCATCAATCACTTTTTCCAGAACTCCCGCATTGATGAGGGTCTGCACTGCGGTCAGGGCGTT
>CAZDIU010000186.1:0-10799 GCA_964505535.1 uncultured Desulfobacterales bacterium
ATCCGTTTGCAGGTTTCTTTGTCCATACCGGGGCCGTTGTCTTCCACTTCGATCCGGGCCGCATTTTCCTCTTTCCGCACACGAAGGAAAATCTGCGGAGTTTTGGCCGGGCTGATGTTTTCAGACAGGGCCTGGGCTGCATTCCGCAGCAGGTTCAGCATCACCTGCTCCATTTCTGTGGCAATGCAGGGCACTTCCGGAAGGTTGTCAGAAAATTCCCGGATAATTCTGATATGCCGGAAGTCATATTTCTTTTTCAGATCATAGTCATGGGCAGCGAGTTCCACTGTTCTGCTGAGAAGTTCAGGCAGTTTTACAGGTTTCATCACCGAGTCGCTGCGCCTGCTGAAGGAGAGCATATTGGACACGATTGCCGCAGCCCGCTGGCCGGATTCCTGTATGCCGTCAAGAAAACGGATAATTTTCCGTTTTTCCAGATAGGAGCGGATGGTTTCCAGGCTTGTGCCGCATTCTTCCGCAATCTCTCTGTTGGCTGGAAGTTCTGCTGAAACCCGGCGCCGGACATTCTGAACACTCTGGAGAATTCCGCCCAGCGGATTGTTGATTTCATGGGCCATGCCTGCCGCAAGTCCGCCCACAGACATCATTTTCTCGGTCTGTATCATCATCTCTTCCAGCCGAACCCGTTCGGTCACATCATCCACCCGGATTACCGCTCCTTCCACCCCGTTGGTGATCAAAGGATAGATCATGATGTCCGAATAGCCGATCCGGCTCCCTGTCCGGTGGACGATCTTCTCTGTCTTGTGAAATTTCCTCTCCTGAATGGTCCGGCGGATTTCATCCATCCGGTCTGACAGTTGGGGAAATACCTTTGCCAGCAACTGGCCCTGGGCTTTCTCCGCGCTGATTCCGGTTGTTTTTTCCGCTTCCCGGTTCCAGTGCGTGATCCGCTGTTCAGTATCCACCCCCATCAGCGCGGAAGGCATGGAATTGACAATGTTGTTCAGATAATTTCGCACCCTGCGGAGTTCATTTTCCGCCTTTTTCCGATCTGTGATGTCTGTGGAAATGCCGCAGAGTCCCACAGATTTTCCTGTGGTGTCATACAGGGGGAATTTGATGGAAATATAGGTATGCTCCCCGTCTTCCTGGAGAATGACCTCTTCCAACTGCATGGGCTTTCCCGAACCGATGACAATCTGATCATTGCCTCTGAACGCATCCGCAAAATTTTTTGGAAACAGGTCATAATCCGTCTTTTCCGCAATCTCATCATTGGACAGATGAAAGAGTTTTTCATATTCACGGTTGATCAGCATATACCGTCCTTTTGTATCCTTGAGATATATCAGCGCACTGGTATGATCCAGAATTCCCTGGAGCCGTGATTTGCTTTGCCGAAGGTCTTTTTCCTTGTCCGACAGAGACTGGAAAAGGATGAGAACCAGTAAAACGCTGACGATCAGAATGAATCCCACGCCGATCTGTATCCGCACAGATTTCCGGCTGATGAGCTTCAACTGTTCACCGAGCAATGCCACATCCGCCATCATTTTTTGGTATATCTGATCGGTTTCCTTTCGGACAAGGGCTTCCGGAACTGCAATCCGCACGCACCAGGGAACTGCAAAACGCTGCATGTTCAGCGGTGTGTAAACAAACATCTTTCCTTTTTCCATCCTGCTGATGGTGAGACCGGAAGCTGTATGAAATATTTCCTCCTCCCAGGCATCCAGTGCCATGCGCATATGTTTTCCGATCATTTTCGGCATTCCGCTGGCCGCGGCCAGAATTCCCTCATCTGTGATCAGCATGATGTTTCCCTCCCAGACAAAAAAATTCCCTGCGGTCTCTTCCACCAAAGACTGCAGCAGTTCTGTCCGGATGTCTGTTCCCACAGTTGCGCAACATTTTCCATTAACCATAACAGGCGCGATCAGGGAGATGACAGAGATTTCCTCATCCCCCAGCTTACGGAAAAAAGGAGGGGTGATATACGGGATGCCCCTTTCACGGGCATTCAGATAAAATTCCCTTTTTCGGATATTGCTGACCCGCGTTTCCGACGTTTCATAATTCTGTGTTTGGAGCAGCAGGATCTGATCGTCTTTTTTCCGGTACCAGTAAGGAATGAAACGGCCCCTGCTGTCATGCCCCTTCGCACCGGTACAGGCCATGCCCGGCATGTCAAAGGCATCCGGGTCCCAGCAGGTATAAACACCGGTCAGTTTTTCATTTTTTTTCAGCATGGTGAGCAGCATGGTGCTTACCGCATTCCTGCCTACGGCCACATTTTCTGTTTTCATGGCGGAAAGCGCATCGGCCAGAGTTTGGGCAGCAGACATGGCGCTTTCCAGTTCAGCGCTGATTTGAAAACTCATGGTTTTTGCATCTGAAATGAGATGATTCATGTTTGCGTGAAGGGTTTTGATCTGCAAAACCTTTGCAATGTCGCCTGCCGTGTCTGTTGTGGCATTCACAGCCGAATATACCAGTTCTTTGGCTGTCATATAGGAATAGGCGATGATGAACACTGCCGTCACCAGCAGACTGATTCCCAGAAAATAATGCAGTTTCCTCATTTCCTGTCCAACCTTTCCGTCAGTGAGATGCGTCTCACACATGGCTGCTGTGCCTGCCGGTATTTACCCCGCGGTTTTTCAGATATGCCCATATCTTTTCTCTTTTTCCCCTTGGTTTTCATCATGCCGGAACTCCTTTCCGGAGAACTTTTGCAATACTACACTATTTTCCTTTTTGACAAAACAGGGATTTTGGGTATCATAAGACAAAAAACACTGACAGAGATGGCAGACATTCAGGATTCCCTGTCTTTATCTCCCAATAAAGAACTAAGAACTGATGTTACGCCGCAGACCGTTTTCCCCCTTTTCTAAAGGGGGATCAAGGGGGATTTTTCAGGGACTGCGGACAAATCCCCCCCTTTGCAAAAGGGGGGATTCCATACCGATGGCGTAACATCAGTAAAGAAATAAAACACATAAATATAAAGCTGTTGTGATGCAATTAAAAAAGCCTGCCTTTTTCCGATCTGCAATTCTTCAAAAATTTATCAGAAACAGGCAGTTGGAGGCAAATCCCCATAAATTTTCCGAAAGGTTTTGAATTTCTTTTTGACATCTGCTACATCATTCTGGAAAATGTTCACCCTGTATTGTGATTATTGTGCGATCCTCAGAGCGGGGCTGTGTTCCCGCGAATATGAAACAGAAAACGGAATATACAAATGAAGAAAACCATCGCTGTTTTGGAAGGCGACGGCATCGGGCCGGAAATCGTGCGTGAGGCTGTCAAAGTTGTCAAAACCATTGAAAAAAAATACGGGCATACCTTTGTCCTGAAGCATGCACCGTTCGGGGCACAGGCGTATTTTGATGAAGGATCGGCCTTTCCGGAGAAAACAAAACAGATTTGTGATGACGCGGATGTGATCATGAAAGGCCCGGTGGGGCTTGCGGTGGAGCAGATGCACAGAATCCCCCCGGAACACCGGCCGGAAATCGGGGCCATCCTGCCCCTGCGGAAACGGTATGACACCTTTGCCAATTTCCGGCCTGTGCGTCTACCCGCGTCTCTGGCCTCCTTTTCCCCGCTCCGGCCCGAACTGCTCCGGGAAGGACTGGATATTCTCATGATCCGGGAACTGGTGGGCGGCATTTATTTCGGAGAGAAAACAGAGGGCAGCGCAACCGGCATGAAATATGCAAAAGACGACTGCACCTATACAGCGGATCAGGTCAGAAGGGTGGCGCAGGTTGCCTTTGCAGAGGCCCAAAAACGGAAATCAGGACTTGTGAATATCCACAAGGCCAATGTGCTGGCCACTTCCCGTTTCTGGAACGCAATTGTGGAGGAAGTCGCGAAGCAATACCCGGATGTGGGCTGCAAATCCATGCTGGTGGACAATGCCGCGTTTCAGTTGGTGAAAAATCCTGCACAGTTCAACGGCGTGGTTCTGATTGAAAACATGCAGGGCGACATTCTCACGGATCAGGCCGGGGGAGTCATCGGATCTCTGGGACTCATGCCATCGGCCTGCATCGGTCCGGAAAAAAGCTATGTGGAACCCGCGCACGGCTCCGCTCCGGACATTGCGGGCAGAAATATTGCCAATCCCTATTCCATGATCGGCAGTGCGGCTCTTCTTTTTGATCGCTGTCTGAACCTGAGCGCAGAGGCCGATGACATATGGAAAGCGCTTTTCGCAGTGTTTGAGAAAGGCTTTGTAACAGGCGATCTCCTTGTCGCGGGAGAGAAACACAGCCGGATCATTTCCACCACTGAATTCGGGGATATGGTCTGTGAGAGCATTATGGAGACTTCCAAATAATGAAATACCCAATTCCGTAAGGGCGACCGGCCGGTTGCCCTTACAGTGGGATTTCATTTTTTGGAAAATCCCTGTGGAACATTCATAACCTGCCTGCCGCACCTGTCCGTGCTCTTTCATACTGAGAAATTGACAACTCCGCTCAAATTTTATTTTTATTGTTTGAATAATTTCTTCTTTTGGCATATATTCGCAGTATTCATGGACACGCGCCAAGGATGCACAAAAAATTTTCGCGAACCTTTGCCTCTTCTCTGCGGCAAAATGCAGGCGGGGCAGAAACAGAGGTTTTTTTGTGAATTTTCTTTGGGCTGCTGTCAGTTTGTTAAATAAAACAGTAATTCCGGCAGAAGGACGGGAATTCCGCTGTCCGGCAGAAAGCCGGAAATCTTTTCCCAAAGCCGGACTGGACAGAAGGACAGGTGTATGACTGTAACCATTGCAGACATTATGGGGATCATGGAGGATCTTGCGCCTTCACGGCTTGCAGAGGAATGGGATAACGCGGGTCTGCAGGTGGGGCAGAAAGACTGGCCCGCAGAGAAAATCCGAATTGCGCTGGATCCGCTGCCGGATGTGGTGTGGGACGCGTGCGCCAGCAATACCCAACTGCTTGTCACTCACCATCCTCTGATCTTCAGGCCCTTAAAATCCATTGATTTCTCCACCCCTTCAGGTTCCATCATCCATATGGCGGCCCGGCATCACATGGGCATATTTTCCGCACATACCAACCTTGACAGCGCGGCAGGCGGCGTCAATGACATGCTGGCAGCCTGCATCGGACTGAAGGATCGGAACGTTTTGGGAAATGAAATCCGGGAAAAAACCTGCAAACTGGTGGTGTATGCTCCGGCTGAATACGAGGAACAGATTTTCAATGCCCTGTTCGAAACCCCGGCAGGCCGGATTGGCCGCTACTCCTGCTGTTCCTTCCGGAACCCGGGAACCGGAACCTTCAGACCTGAATCCGGAGCAAAACCCTTCTCCGGAAAAATCGGGGAAATCTCCCATGCTTCCGAAGTCCGCATCGAGGCAGTTGTGCGGCAGCAGGATGCGCAGCAGGTGGTGGACCATATCCGCACCCGTCATCCTTATGAAACCATGGCCTATGATCTGTATCCCCTTTCCGGAGAGGAATGCGGACAGGGACTGGGCCGTGCCGGATCACTGGATCAGGAGATGAGTCTGAAGGAGTTTGCCCTTAAAATCAGGGAAATATTCGGACTCACCACAGTGAAATTCAGCGGCCGGGAGGATCTGCGGGTGCGGAAAGCGGCTGTGTGTTCCGGCAGCGGTTCCGGTATGATGCGTGATTTTCTGGCTTCTTCCGCCCAGGTTTTTATCAGCGGAGATCTGCGGTATCATGATGCACGGGATGCGGAATCTGCGGGAAAGGGACTTATTGACATCGGCCATTTTGCCTCGGAACATCTGATCGTCTCCATACTGGCCGAGCGTATGCGGGCCGTTCTGGCAGAAAGAAACATGTCCGCGACAGTGGAAATCTGCAAAACAGAAAGGGATCCGTTTGTATATCTGCAATCATAATTATTTTCGGGTGAGAATCCATGAAAGAGAAAATTGAAGTCCTGATCCGACTTCAGGCAGTCGAAACGGAAGAAGATCTTCTGCAGGCCCGGCTGAAAGATGTTTCCGGCAGGATACGCATGGAGGAAGAAAAACTGACTGCAATGGAAAATTCTGTTGCAGAGGAATCAGCGGCTTTGGAAGCCCTGAAAAGGCAGTACCGTTCCTGTGAATCCGAAATCCGGGAGAATCAGGACGCGATGGGGAAGAACCAGGCCCTTCTGAACACGGTCAAAACCAATAAGGAATATCAGATCCTGCTGAGGGGAACAGATGATCTGAAGAAGAAAAACAGCGGTATTGAAGATACCATGCTCGCGATGCTGGATCAGATATCAGCAGCGGAAAACAGTCTTTCCGTCAGAAAAGAGGAGTTGGAAACACTCCGGAAAAAAACAGAAGATGACAGGCAGAGCATCCAAAAGGAAATTGAAGAGGGAAATGCAAAACTGGCGCAACTGGATGCGCGAAGGAAAACGGTGGCACAGGAAGTGCCTCCGGATCTGCTGGGAAAATTCATGATGATCAAAAACCGCTTCGGCAGTCCGGCCATTGTTCCCATACAGGGGATTGTGTGCCAGGGCTGCAATATGAACATTCCCCCGCAGATGCGCAATGAACTCAAGCGGTTTGAATCCCTGAAATGCTGTCCTTTCTGCAACAGGATCATCTACTGGGTAAAAGCGGAGTAAAAAAAAGCTCGGAGCAGCCGGACGGTCGCCGGAACCTTTCGGTTCCGGAGGAAAGTCCGAACACCAAAGGGCAGGGCGCTCCGTAACGCGGAGTCGCGGCAGCGCGAAGGCAAGTGCAACAGAAAGCAGACCGCCTTTTTTCAGTAATCAGTGAACAGTGAACAGTTGTCACAAGAGCTGTTCACTGATAACTGACAACTGTTCACTGAAAAAAGGTAAGGGTGAAACGGTGCGGTAAGAGCGCACCAGTTCTCCGGGTGACCGGGGAAGCTGGGTAAACCCCGCCCGGTGCAAAACCAAATAGGGAAGTGTCTGAGGGTGGCCCGCCCAAGCTTCCGGGTAGGTTGCAGGAGATGCCGGGCAACCGGCATCCGCAGATGAATGACCGTCACCGGTTCAGCAGAACCGGCACAGAATTCGGCTTACAGGCTGCTCCGATCTTTTTTTGCTTTTTCCAATCTCCGCAAATTCAGAAATCCTTATCGGAAAACGGGATAATTATGCTGGTAATCGAAGAACTGAGAGTGGAAGTTGGTGACAGACCCATCCTGAAGAACATCAACATGGAGATTCCGGAAGGGGAAACCCATATTCTTTTCGGCCCCAACGGATCGGGAAAAACCACCCTGATGATGACCCTGATGGGTTTTTCTGGCTATCATGTCACCCACGGGAAGATCACCTTCAAGGGGGAGGATATCACCTTTATGCCCATTCATGAGCGTGCCCGCCTGGGTATCGGCATTTCCCTGCAGCGGCCCCCGACCATCAATGGGCTCAAGACCCGGAATCTTGTGGAAATATGCGCTGCAGGACGCGAAGGCATGGACGTGGAGAAACTCGCAGCGGAACTGAATTTCACTGAGTTTCTGGACAGGGATGTGAACCACAATTTTTCCGGCGGAGAGATTAAACGCTCAGAACTTCTGCAGCTCATGGCTCAGCAGCCTGATCTGGTACTGCTGGATGAGCCGGAATCCGGCGTGGATCTGGAAAGCATCGTGATGGTGGGCGAAACCATCAATACGCTGCTGGGCCGGGGAATCCGATGCCCTGTTCCCCGCGGTTCCCTCAGTCCGGCAGGCGGAGCCAAATCAGCCCTGGTAATCACCCATACCGGCCATATCCTGGATTATATCACCGCTGACAGGGGCCGGGTTCTGTATGACGGCGTGTTGTGTTTTGCGCGCAACGCGCGGGAAATTCTCAAATGGATCAGACAGCAAGGGTATGAGGGGTGCGCCAAATGTTCGATATAGAAGGCAGAGATGTTGACCTTGGGAAATTTCAGACAGATGCGCAGGCGCATGATTACCTCAGCGATCTGACGCGCATGGATCCCGCGGATGCATCCAAACTGCTGGATGTGGGAGTGGATACGCAGGAAAGAGCGCGGGCCGGGTCCTTTGTGCAAAAGGACAAATCCGTGATTCATTGCAAATCCGGTCAGGAAGGACTTGAAATCATGGGGATATCCCAGGCAGCGGCAGTGCATGACTGGCTTCGGGATTATCTGTGGAAAAGTGTGGATCCGGATACAGACAAATTCACCGCGCAGGCAAAGAAGATTCCCCACGAAGGGTATTTCATCCGCTCACTTCCGGGGGTAAAAGTGCCCCATCCCGTGCAGTCCTGTCTGTATATTGCCAAAGAGGGATTTTCCCAGAATGTCCATAATGTGGTGGTGGCAGAGGAAAATTCGGAAATTCACATCATTACCGGATGTGCGACCGCGCCCCATCTTGATTCCGGGCTTCATGTGGGCATTTCCGAGTTTTACGTGAAAAAAGGGGCACGCCTGACCTTCACCATGATCCATGACTGGGCAAAAAATGTCAGTGTCCGTCCCAGAACCGTGACACATGTGGAAGCCGGGGGTGTGCTGATTTCCAATTACATCTCCCTGAAACCGGTGGGAAATCTCCAGATGTTTCCCACAACCTGGCTGGATGGGGAAAATGCTGTTGCACGTTTCAACAGTATCCTGGTTGCGGCCAAAGGCTCCTGTCTTGATGTGGGATCACGGGTGATTCTGAATGCGCCGAATACCCGTGCCGAGATTATTTCACGGGGCATAACCTCTGGCGGAACCATTATTGCAAGGGGCGATTTGGTGGGAAAATGTCCGGGCATCCGGGCGCACCTGGAATGCAAGGGACTGATTCTGAAAGAGGGAATCATGCATGCCATTCCCGAACTGCGGGGATATGTGCCGGGCGTTGAAATGTCCCATGAGGCCGCTGTGGGCAAAATTGACCAGAGGGAAATTGAGTACCTCATGGCACGGGGTTTGGATGAGGATGAGGCTGTATCCACCATTGTCCGGGGCTTTCTTCATGCAGATATAGAAGGGCTTCCCGCGAATCTCAAAGCCGCACTGGACAAGGCTGTTTCTGAAACCCAAAAGGATATGATGTAAGCAATGGAAGCCAAAAAGTGTGAATACGGAACCACTTTCAGAGACAAGATTTGTCTGTTTTCATACGACTATCTGAAATGCTGTCTGCACCTGTCCGGCAGTGACGCACCGGCAGAGGGGGGAGATTTCACCAAAAAGCTGTTCTCAAATCTTATCGGCACTTCCCAGGTGCTTGAAAGTTTTCTGGATTTTCACGGGGCAAAAAACAACAAAGACTGGTACCTGTACCGGGAGCTTTCGGCAGCGGTACGGCATATCAGTCTTGGAGCTTATTCCCAGAAGCATATCCTTAACCGTCTGGATTTCTACGGTCTGAAAGATACGGACCAGTTCCGGATCGAGGGAATGAAAAATCTTGACTTTCTCACCCGATGCCTGAAAAAAATGGGACCGGTGATACTGGACGAGGCCGTGCGTCTGAGAATCCCCATCCCCCAGACACTGTTTGAAGCATCTGACTTTCCTTCCATTACCACCGGGGATCGGCTGGAATACAATATCAATGATGAGCAGAAAACCAGCCAGAAAGAGCATGTGGTCAAAATAGCCAATGAATTTCTGAATGTTGCAGAACATTTTGAACAGCACGAATTCTTTGAACCCTATGATTCCCTGAAACTGCGGATAAAGGTTCCGGATGTTGTCAATGAAGTGGAAATCCGGAGATATGAAATGCTGGTGCACAATCTCCAGTCCGCATTTGACACCTATGTCATCCACGGCGGTTACGAATTCGGAGACCGGAAACTCAAAGATTTGCGAAGCCATTTTTCCGTGGTTTTTCATATTCTGCAGATGATGGGCCGTTTGCTGCATTTTTACGAACGCCATCTTCATGAGGCAGGATACAAGGACATTTACAAAAAGGTCCGCAATCAGCTTTCTTTTCTGGTGGATCCGGACATGCTTCTGGATCGCACCGTCAATTTCGGTCTTTACTATGCCTGTCATTTTCTCTCCAGAGGAAAAGATCTGGCCCGTGAGGTGCTTAAGGAAAATGTGGAACGGGGAGTGATCAAGGTGGGGATTCCTGTGACACGGGGATTTCACAACCGGCCCTGCATGATGGTGGTGAAAGTGGTGCAGCATTACGGCGGACAGGTGACAATGCGCGCGGGTGACGGCTGTTTTGATGCGGGCAGTATGCTGGATATGCAGTGGGCCGGCGGAAAAATCCAGAATGAAAACATCACAGAAGTTTTCTTTGAAGGGGATATGCGCGCCCTTAAAGACCTTGAAATCCTTGCCGGTGTCAACTATGGCGAGGATTTGATGGGAAAGCCGGTTCCACTGCCGTATGCCCTGAAATACCTCAGAGAAGACCGATAATGATGAAGGCATCTGCAATCATCGTGGCCGGAGGCAAAGGCATCCGCATGGGGGGAAACATCCGGAAGCAGTACCTGGAAATAGCGGGGCTGCCTGTGCTTTGTCATACCCTGAAGGCTTTTGCCGCGTGCAAATCCGTTGAACAGATATTTCTTGTGGTTCCTGAAACTGATACAGACTTCTGCCAAAAAAAAATTCTCTGCCGTCTCAGCTTCTGTGAAAAAATCCGGATGGTGATCGGAGGAAAAGAACGGCAGGATTCGGTGTACAACGGACTGCTGGCAGCAGAGGAATATGGCGGAATTGTGGCCATACATGACGGTGTCCGTCCCTTTGTCCTCCCGGAACAGATCGAAGCCTCCATCCGCTGCGCTGCGGAAAGCGGGGCATCCATGATCGGAATCCCGGCTTTTGACACGCTGAAGCAGGTGGATGGAAGCGGAGATGTGGAAAA
>CAZDIU010000187.1:0-10795 GCA_964505535.1 uncultured Desulfobacterales bacterium
GATTTCACTTATGCTCAGAAGATTGTCACCGTAATCTAATATTCAAACAGGCTCTTACAGATACAGAGGACATGGAAAATCAGAAACCCCGCATTATCGTTATCTGCGGCCCCACGGGAATCGGAAAAACCCGTGCGGCCATTGAGGCAGCCCTCACCTTTGGCGGAGAGATTGTCAGTGCGGATTCCATGCAGATTTACCGGCATATGGACATTGGCACGGCCAAACCCACAGCAGAGGAAAAAGCCGCAGTGCCGCATCATATGGTGGACATTGCTGATCCGGATGAGGATTTTGACGCGGCACAGTATGCGGAAGAAGCGCGCAAAGTGATTGCCCAACTGCACAAGAGGGGAATTGTCCCTTTTGTTGCGGGCGGAACCGGGCTGTATATCAAAACCCTGCTGAGTGGAATTTTTCAGGCGCCTGCAGCAAATACGGAAATTCGGGCCCGGCTTCGGGCTGAGGCAGAAATGCACGGAACCGCATTTCTTCATCAGCGCCTGCTTTCCTGTGATCCGGAAAGAGCAAGGAGAATTCATCCCAACGACAGTTTTCGGATTATTCGTGCACTGGAGGTTTTTGAAACCACCGGACAGAGCATTTCCGAATATCACAGAAGCCACGGATTTGCGGAAAATCCCTTTCATGTGTATAAAATCGGATTGCAGGCAGAAAGGAAAATTTTGTACAAACGGATCGACAGCCGCGTGGATGCCATGCTGGAGGCCGGACTGGAATCTGAGGTGCGAATGCTTCTGGGAAAGGGATATTCCCCGGAACTGAAATCCATGCAGTCCATCGGATACCGGCATATGACGGATTATATCATGGGCAGGCTCAGCCTGGCCGAGGCTGTCAGCACCCTGAAGCGGGATACCCGGCGCTATGCAAAACGCCAGTTCACCTGGTTTCGGGCAGATCCGGAGACTGTCTGGACAGAAGTCCGGGAAATCAAAAATCTGTATCCGGGGATAAAAAATTTCTTGCAGATATCATGAAATTGTACGAAAGTGAAAAAGAATCCTGACAACACGGATTCTGGGGCGTGAAAAGCGGGTGACTGTTCTGCTGCCAGCTTTTTGCCGCAGGCATACATGCTCAATTCATAATTTTGAAAAAACCGGGGGTGGAAAATGAATACTTATGTGGGACTGGTTGCACTGGGGGTCATTGGTGTCGGGGTGTCCTCGTCTCTGCCCTTTCTGATTCCGAATCCGGCCATATCCTTTGTCACAGTGATTCTTGCCTCAATTTTCACATTGCTGATTACCTTTATGGTCACCAGAAAATGGATGGAAGAGGATTTTCAGATGAAAACCCTGAAAATGAAAGAGGAAAATGAGCGAAGAATCCGCCATATCAAAAAGGAGCATGACACCACCACTTTGGAAAAGACGATTCGGGACGGAACCCAGACCCTGATCAAGAATGCGCTGGATTATTTCAAGATTGAGAATATCAAAAATGAAATCGGCACTTCTGCGGCCATAGAAAATCTTCAGTTGGACAAATACGGGCAGATCATCGAACTGCTTGCTGATTTTTCCCTGATACTTCCGGATATTAAAGAAAACAAAAAGATTGTGGAAGAGGAAATTGTCCACCAGATTCAAATCTACCGGATAGATGAGAATCCCTTTGCTCTTTTCCTGGAGCGGATTATGAAAAAATACAATGTGACTGTGGAAAAGAAGATCCGGGAAAAAATTGATCAGGAGATTTCCGAAAAGATGAAGCGATGTCCCCAGTGTGCAGAAAAAATCATGCCCCAGGCCAAAGTCTGCAAGCACTGCGGTTTTGAAATCAGACCCTCCGGCAGGAAGGTTATGAGGTCCAGCCATTTGGAAACCGGGAGGAAATATTATAAACTGGGACGCTATGAGGATGCCATCCGGGAATTCGATGCCGCAATCGGAAAAAAAACCGATGATCCCGAAGCCTATTTCAAACGGGCCATTGTGTACAACAAAATGGGAAAATTCAAAATGGCCAAAGCCGACCTGGAAGAGGCATCCCTTCTGGGGCATGAAAAAGCCAGGGAACTGCTGATGCTAAAAGCTGAATCAGGTGAAAAGCAATGATTCCATGCGGTTTTCTTCTTCCTCAGGGCGGATGGGCAGTGGGTCAAATCCGCCGGTTCAGAAATTCCCCTCCCCCGGCGGGAGGGGAGACAGTTGTTTCTGCTGAATCAACGGATTTGACCCGCTATCGGCGGATGGATTGAGGACAAACAGGAAAAATTTGCATTTCCATGCGGTTAAACGGTATCTGTCAGCAGATTTGACTCGCAGCCCGTGCTGTTTAACTGTTCCGGATCCCGGTTGGGGTATGTCTTTTTCAGATGGTTGTCATATGTGTCTTTTTACACCCTGTAAAAAATACCGACAGATTTTTCTCCCGTTCCGATACCGCTGTTCAGGTATTATCATAATAAAATCAGTCCCTGCAGATTCTCACCCTTCCATAATTTTCATGGCACAGTGTTTGCTTTTCTTTATAAAAAAATGGTACTTCAATCTGTTTTGCGGAAACACCGGATTCCGGCTTTCGCGGGAATGACGTCATGCCTGCGAAAGCAGGCATCCGGAAAAATTTTCCGCAAAAATCCTTGAAGAACCAAAAAAATCAAACAGCGGAGAAAAGGCGATGAAAGAAAACTATTACAAAAAAATGCGGAAAAACATTTTTTTGAGTATGATCCTGGTTCCGGTGATCCCCTTTCTGCTGGTTCTGTGGATCGGATACTCCCATTTTATCAGTTCCCTGGAAGAAAGCACCCTGTCTGCCATGAAGCGGATTGTGGAAGATCACCGGCAGATGATTGAGGCATTTCTGACAGAGCGAACACATGATCTTGAATTTATTGCAAATGATTATACATTTGATCAGATTGCGGATCCCAAAGTCATCGGTATGGTCTTTCTCAATCTGCAGGGACGCACCGAGGCATTTGCGGATTTGGGAATATTTGATGAAAAGGGAAACCATGTGGTCTATCACGGGCCTTACGAACTGAAGTCAAAGGTGTACAGCGAAGAGGACTGGTTCAAAAAGGTGATAAAGCAGGGGTACTATATCAGCGATATTTTCATGGGATACCGGAAAATTCCCCATTTCATCATTGCCGTGGCCAAAAATGAGGATGGACGGAAATGGGTGATTCGCGCGACCGTTGACACCCTGGTATTCACCAATCTGGTGGAAAAAATACGCATCGGCAAAAGCGGCGAGGCATATCTGCTCAATGCAGACGGACTGCTGCAGACCTCAAAGCGATCTTCCGGAAAGAAACTGATGGAAAAACCGGATGATACAATACAGTATCCGGAGGGTGACGATATCCGTACCTTTATTGGCAGGAATGCGGCAGGGGAGAGATATCTGTATGCCACAACCTGGCTCAAGGACAGGGAATGGATACTGGTCTTCCGCCAGGAAAAAGCCGAGGCATTTCAGGCGCTCACAGCAGCCGCCATACGGATCACCTTTATCCTTCTGCTGGGGTTTGCGATCATCATCGGGGTGGCCCGCTATATGACCGAACGGATTATTGGGCATATGCAGGAGACAGACAGGGAAAAAGAGGAACTGGGCCAGCACCTCATTCGCGCGCAGCGTCTGGCCGAGCTGGGGGAAATGGCCGCCGGGTTTGCGCATGAAATCAACAATCCGCTCCAGATTATCCGGAGTGAACAGGCGCTGATTGACATGAACTTTTCCGAAATGAAGGAAAAGGGGGAACTGAAACTTTCGGATCTTTTGGCTGAAACAGAAGATTCCATGTCACAGATCCGGCTGCAGATTGAGCGCTGCGCGGCAATCACCCAGGCCATTCTCAAGTTCGGCAGGCAGAGCGAACCGCGGCTGCAGGATGTGGATCTGAGAGAATTCATCCCCCAGATTACAGCCATGATCAGCAAAAAAGCCAGTGTCAACGGCATTTCCATTACCCATGACATATCTGAGAACACACCTCCTGTTTACGGTGATCCCGGACAGTTGCAGCAGGTTATTCTGAATCTTTTCAACAATGCCATAGATGCCATTACCGAACGGCACGGTGCTTCGGGCGGGAGCCTTCGCATCAATGTGCATCCGGATAATTCAAACAGACAGATAATGATTCAGATCAGAGACAACGGCATGGGCATCAGTCCGGAGAACCTGAAAAAAATCTTCAGTCCCTTTTTCACCACCAAACCGGTCGGCAAGGGGACAGGGCTGGGGCTGGCTGTATGTTTCGGCATTATTGACAATATGGGCGGGAAAATAGAGGTTGAAAGTGAAAAAGGGAAGGGAACAACTTTTATCATCCATCTGCCGGCTTCGGCATGAAAAGATATATTTTCAATGGAAATCAAATGGGCTGTCAAATAAGTTTTTTACATTCGGTGAGTTGAAAATTTCTGACATGCCGGTTTCAGTGTTCAGGTTTCAGTGTCTGTTCCCTGACACCTGAGCACAAATGCAAAGAAACTTAATTGACAGACCGTTAAGTGGATTGTCAAAATAATTCTTTCACATTCAAAAAAGACTGGTTGCGGAGTGCCAAACTGAAAGTTTGGCAAAATTCGCAGCATCCAAACTTTCAGTTTGGACTCCTCAAAATATGAAGAAACTTTTTTGACAGCCCATTAAGAGTGAAAAATTTCAGAATGAACAAAAACAGATTTTATATATTCATGCAGGATTTGACAACTTTTAAAAAGTTGTCAAATCTTATCGGAATCTGACTCTTATACCAATTTGCCATTGATCTGAAACACAGGTTTTTCAGAAAAACCGGATTTTTCAAAAAAATCCGGTTTTTTGAACACACGGAAACCTGTTTTTGCCTGCCTGCGGGCATCTTTTCAATGGGGAAGCGGTATTAATTTGCATTTTCACAGAACATGTCAGCATTCGGAGAGGAAAAATGGAAAAACCGAAAATTCTGCTGGTGGATGATGAGGAGCGGTTCCTGACAACCACGCAGAAACTCATTGCGCGAAAAGGGTATGATATTCAGACTGCTTCCGGCGGAACAGAAGCCCTGGAAAAAATGCTGTACGCGGATATTGATGTGGTGATTCTGGATGTGAAAATGCCGGGCAGAGACGGAATTGACATCTTAAAGGAGATCAAAAACCGGTTTCCGCTCACCGAGGTGATTCTGCTGACAGGTCACGCGACAGTGGAATCTGCCATCATCGGTATGAGAAGCGGAGCCTATGACTATCTGATGAAACCGGTTGCGCCGGATGAACTGATCCAGAAAGCCGAGGCCGCATTTGCCAGACGCAAAAGCATTCAGGAAGTCAAGGCCAGGGCTGCAAAGCAGTAGCGTGGGCAAAAACGGAGCGTTACCCCCCACTGGATTCTGAACAGTATCAGTTTGTAAAAAAGTCAGCATAAATTTTCGGGTACGGCATTTTCAGAAAAACCGGATTTTTACGAAAAATCCGGTTTTTTTGCATACCTGAAAACTTTCGGCTGCATACGCAATTCAATGGCAATGCTCAGTTGGCCGGAATCGTGGCAACCACTTTGACCTTGTCATGAGACAGTCCGGCAGGCACGTATCCAATGGCTCCGGGAGTGCCGGCCACATACTTTATGACTTCCTCCGGGGTATTGAAGCTTGTGGGAAGCCCGGACTGGCCGGTAAAAACCATTTTTCTCCAAAACGCCTGATACTGGGATGGGGTGCGGGAAAGATAGGTTTTCAGAAATTCAGCATGAATCTCCCCTTCCTTAATGAGCACAAAACTGATCTTCTGATCATCAGCCCATCGGGTTTTTCTGCCCAGAAAGATCTGCTGAATATCGCTGGAACTCAGTCTGTCATGGGGAACGCTGCTGTTGCAGATAACAAGTGCCTGCTGCGCCAAAACCGCAGGGACGGCTGTAACTGCCAGTGCAGAGGCAAAAAGCAGAATGCGGACATATTTTCTGATATTCATTGAAACCTCCTGAAATAACATGATGATATTTTTATATTAAAAGTTGAACGTAACCTTTGCGGCAAAAAGAAAGTCATGCTGTTCATATCCGTCCGGATTGTCTGACGCCAGCAGGGTCGCGGCACCGTCCATCAAATGGCCTTCCAGTTTCAGCAGCCAGTATTCATTGATGTCAAAGCGCAGGGAAAGGGCAAGATCCTTTTGCCATGCCTGAAAGTCCTCTCCCCAAAGAAGATAGCTGTCGCCCCCCCGGTCATCCCTGTCCGGATAAAAGACTGAGTAATAGGTTGCGACTTCCAGCCAGTCTGCAAAACGATACCCCGCGCCTATATAATAACCTTCGGCATCCACTTCAGAGTTAAAAAACGCAAGATCAGTCCATCTGTTTTCCGTATGCTCCCTGCGGTATTCCGCTGTCAGTCTGAGGTTTTCCCATATGTATTCAATGGAATATACTGTAGCCCATCGTTTGACCTCCAAAGCTGTGATCGATCTGGAAGGAACAGAGGGATCAAACTCGTAGAACATCTTCATATCCGCTCCCGCGTCATTCATAATCCATCCCGTGGCTCCGATACGCAGGCCATCCAGAGGGGTTTCCCATACAAGCCCAGCGCTGTACTGAATACCGTGATTGAATTCCTGAACTTCCATAAATCCGGCACCGGCCACCCCGACAGCAAGGCCGCTGTTGTCAGTATCCGGGTTGTAGGTTCCCACCAGAAATTTGTAGGAAACATTGCCAATGGCCTCAGAAAAAATATTGCCGTAAATCTCCCCGCCCCACATGCGGGTGTAATAATCCCGCTCCATTTCAGGATACACACTCTGGGGAAGCAGAATGGAGGTGCGGATCATGTCCTGATCCCGTGTTTCGTTGTACAGACCGTGGGGCATTTTTACAAGTCCGACCCGAAGTCCAAGCCAGTCTTTCCAGCGGTAATCGCCATAGGCCCAGTCAATGACCACCTCATTGTTTCCGGTGCGGCCCAGATCGCGGGAAAAAAACTGCATTCCCACCCGGAGCTGATCGGTCAGATTTTTGCCGAAATTGATGCCCAGTTCATTGAACTGAAACGAGGTGTCTTCGGTATCTGCCGAAAAATAACTGTTTTTGTCGCTCCACAGCAGCCCCTGGGAGAGGAAACCGTGTATCTCCACCCCTGCCAGATCCGCGGCCCATGCGGGCCATGCCCCAAAAAACATCAACATCATCAAATACCTGAAATATCTTTTTTTCATTTTCTTTCCCTGCTTTCTCCTTTCTGGCTTCCATGTTTTTTGAAAACATTCAGAAGCAGAAATTTCGGTCATGACTGGTTAAAAATATATGTTCCCCATACTAAAAATTGAACGTAACCTTGGCAGCAAAGAGGTAGTCGTGCCGGTCAAATCCGTCAGGATTGTCGGAACTCAGCAGCGTTGCAGCACCGTCCATTGCATGACCTTCCAGTTTCATCAGCCAGTACTCATTGATGTCAAAGCGCAGGGAAAGGGCAAGATCCTTTTGCCATGCCTGGTAGTCATTTCCCTGAGTGGCATAACTGTCGCCCCCCCGGTCATCCCTGTTCGGATAAAAGACTGAGTAATAGGTTCCCACCTCCAGCCAGTCTGTCAAACGGTAGCCCGCTCCCGCATAATAACCTTCGGCATCCACTTCAGAGGTGGAACCGAGACCAACCCGGCCACTTTTGGTGTTCTCCAAACGGTATTCCGCTACCAAACGAAGATTTTCCCAAGTATATTCAATCGAATATACTGTAGACCAGCGTTCTATCTCCAGTTCCGTGACAGAACCCTCTGGAGTGCGCATTTTCAGAGTTGCTCCGGCATCGTTCATGATCCATCCCGTAGCGGCCAGGCGAAGTCCTTCTATGGGTGTTTCCCATATAAGGGAACCACTGTATTGAATTCCGTGATTGAATTCATCGACTTCCATATTTGTGCGAGAGGTCACCCGGACAGCAAGTCCGCTGTTATCAGGATCCGGGTCATAGGTTCCCACCAGAAATTTGTAGGAAATATTGCCAATGACTTCAGAAAAAATATTGCCGTAAATTTCCCCGCCCCACATGCGGGTGTAATAATCCCGCTCCATTTCAGGATACACGCTCTGGGGAAGCAGAATCGCGGTGCGGATCATGTCCTGATCACGGGTATCGTTGTACAGACCGTGGGGCATTTTTACCAGTCCGGCCCGTATCCCAAGCCAGTCTTTCCAGCGGTAATCGCCATAGGCCCAGTCAATGACCACCTCATTGTTTCCGGTGCGGCCCAGATCGCGGGAAAAAAACTGCATTCCCACCCGGAGCTGATCGGTCAGATTTTTGCCGAAATTGATGCCCAGTTCATTGAACTGAAACGAGGTGTCTTCGGTATCTGCCGAAAAATAACTGTTTTTGTCACTCCAAAGCAGCCCCTGGGAGAGGAAACCGTGGATTTCCACCCCTGCCAGATCCGCAGCCTCCGCGGACGGAGCCCAGAAAATCACCAGCATCATCAGATGACAGAAATATTTTTTCATCATTTTTTCCTTTGCTGTAAGCATACAAGAAAATACCCTTACCAATTTTTTTTGATATAATCACGATTTAAACACAATGACAAGAAAATTCTTTTTTTATTTGCAAATCCGGAAGGTTTGAAGTAATTTGACAAAATGAAAATACATGTCAGACTGGAGAATATGAAATTTTTCCTGTATACACTTATTGTTCTCTTTCTTTTGCCTGCTGAACTCTGTGCGGAAGAAAAGGGCATCGGGAAGAACCTGTCAACCGAATGGGGAGGCCATCTGCGCTTCAGCGGGAGTGTCACATGGCAGGCGGATGGCACGGTTTATGAACCCGCAGGAACCGGGGCGTATTTTGACGGTTCCGGAGAACTCCGTATCAAAAATTCGCTTTTTTTCGGAAAAAGAGCCGTGCTGGAATCCCATTACGAAGCAGTGCTGTCCGGTGGGGATACCCGAAAAAAAGGCCGGGAAGTGGAAAGACCTGTTCCCGGCCTCCCTGTTTCGGGCCCCGGTTACACAGACGACACACGGCGCTTTCTGGATATGAGCAGTGTTCTGGATGAGGAAGAAAGCTGTATCCTGTATCACCGGATGGATCGGCTCAATCTGGCACTGCACGCGGACTGGGGAACTGTCCGCATCGGCAGGCAGGCTCTGACCTGGGGAAACGGGATGCTTTTTCATCCCATGGATCTGTTCAATCCCTTTGCGCCCACAGATGTTGTCCGGGATTACAAGATCGGGGATGACATGATTGCCGCCCGGTTTTCCGCAGGCGCGGGAGCTGATGTTCAGATGCTTTATGTTCCCCGGCGAAATCCGGAAACCGGAGATGCGAAATGGGACAGTTCGGCTTTGGCCGGAAAATACCGTTTTTCCATCGGAAGCACGGAATTCGATCTCATGGCCGGCCGCAATTACCGGAATTATGTGTTCGGACTTGGAAGCACCGGATATATGGGAGAGGCTGCCTGGCGGGCTGATGCGGTCTGGACTTTTCTTCCAAAGGAAAGCGGCAAAAGCGGATATCTGTCTTTGGTTGCCAATATGGATTATTCCTGGGTCTGGCAGGGAAAAAACATGTACGGTCTTGCGGAATTTTACTATAACGGGCTGGGCACAGGGAATTATGAAAATGCCTCTGGGGATACAGATTTGACCGGGGCATTGGAAAGAGGGGAAATCTTCACTTTGGGCAGGCTGTATCTGGCCGGACAGGTGCAGATGGAAATCCATCCCCTGCTCAATTTTTACACCGGTCTTATCGCAAATCTGGCCGATCCTTCCGCAGTCTGCCAGCCCCGCCTGGTGTGGAGTATTGCCCAGAATGCGGATGCCATCATCGGGGGGAATCTGTATCTGGGCGGATCGGATACGGAATACGGCGGTTTCCGCATACCCGGTACGGATTTTCGTGCGGAACCGGGCCACAGTGCCTATCTGCATCTGACCTGCTACTTTTAAAGTGATTTACTCACCTTACGCAGACTTCCAATCATCAGAAGTTTACTGTACCTTCCCGTCATTCCGGCGTAAGCCGGAATCCAGTAATTTCAACTGATTCCGGATACCGGCTTTCGCAGGCATGACGGAAGTGCGCAGCATCAGTCAGTCAGACAAAAACGAAAACCTTTCTCCCGGCTGGCACAGTTTATGCTAAAATTCCTGTTGCAAAGACAGGGGATTCCTTATGCAGAAAAAAATTCACAGTCTGGATATGAGCGGCCTTATTGCACCGATTACCTTTCTTCAGGTGAATCAGGCATTCAGGCAAATGAAAGCCGGTGAAATTCTTGAAATACTGGAAGATGATCCGGACACCCGCCAGGATGTTTTTCAGGTGATGAACAGATTTGACTATCAGATCCTCAACATTGACGATCAGGAGACATTTTTTCGGATTTGCCTGAAAAAAAGAAAAACCGGCAAGGGCTGAAATGATTGTGAACGTTATAAGACCATCAGAAAAGGGTAGTGGGCCAAATCCGTTGATGACTGTCTCCCCTCCCTTGAGGGAGCAGGGCTGTTAAGTTCTTTAAATAATCCCTTCTTGAGAGGCAGGGTTGTTAAGGAAACTCCCAAGAAATAAAATATTCGTTTTTTTTGGGAATCTGCAGGGGCGACCGGCCGGTCGTCCCTGCAATTTACAGATTATTTTTTGAAAAATCAATAAGTTATTTAAAAATACCCACCTTCCGTTCAGGGCAGATCCCTGTAACGGGAAAATAATTGAAATTGCGGCGAACTTAACAGCCCTGTCCCTTGAGGGAGGGGCTGCCTGCCCCGCCTCCTGACTCGTTGCGGGGCTCTGCCCCGCAACGTCCGGTGTGAGGCT